>JBDSGI010000644.1:0-3339 GCA_039919035.1 Opitutaceae bacterium | reverse complement strand
CGGTTCAACAAGCTCAGCGGCGCGCTCGACGTCTCGCACGTCCACATGTCGCGCTACATGAGCGCGGCCGACTACGCGATGCGGCAGGCGCTGAGCGTGCAGTTCGCCCAGCCGCCGACCACCACCGTGCGCCACTACGCGCGCGATCAGCGCACGCTCACGGGCAAGTTTACCGGCAACATCTTCAACAGCTCGCCCGACCGCATGACGTTTCCCGTCGTCGGGCTCGCCACCGCGCAGCCCGACGTGCGCTGGCTCCGCGCGCCGCTCACCGATCCCCAGCACCGCGAGGAGGAGGCCATCGGCTGGGTTGCGAGCAACTACGTGACCGGCTTCACCTATCGCTGGGATGGCTTTCGCGCGCCGGTGGCGGGTCGCTACCGCATCCGCTTCAGCGGCTACACACTCTGGCTGCCGGCGGGCGGCGTCCAGATGTCGTTCAAGGGCGAGAGCGACAAAAAAGGCACGCCGCGCCCGCCCAATAAAAACGTCGGCGATTACGATCACCCGCAGCCCGGCCAGCGCACCGAGCCCATCACGGTTTACACCCGCAACGGCGTGCTCAACCGCCGCGTGGGTGAATTCGATCTCACGCCGGAACCGGCGGTCTATGACCTCGGCGAAGTCTGGCTGCTGGGCAACGAGACGCTGGTGCCCGACGCCTCCCGGCTCTACCGCTCGCGGCCGAACAATTTTCGCAACCCGCTCATGACGCCCGAGGGCGCGCCGGGCGTGGCGTTCCGTTGGATGGAAGTCGAGGGTCCGCTCTACGACGAAAACACGACCGCCGGCTACCGCCTGCTCTTCGGCAACCTACCGCTCCGCTCCGCGAAGGCCGCCGCCGGCGCCATCCCGATCCCGACCGTGCCGCCCGGCGATCGCCGCGAGGGCGGCCGCAACGCCGGCCAAAGAACCGTGCCGCTCGAGGAAACCTTCGTCGAAGTCGTCTCGCAAAACCCGCGCGCCGACGCCGAGCGCCTGCTCCGCACCTTCCTCCAGCGCGCGTATCGGCGACCCGTCGCCGAGGCGGACGTGGCGCGCTTCGTCGCGCTCTTCGACGACCGCACCAAGGCGGGACTCACTTTCACCGAAGCGATGATCGCGAGCTACACTGCCGTGCTCGCCTCGCCGGGCTTTGTCTTCGTCGAGGAGGCGCCCGGCCCGCTCGACGATTACGCGCTCGCCACCCGGCTCGCGCTTTTCCTCTGGAATTCCACGCCCGACGCCGCGCTCCGGGCCCGCGCCGCGCGCGGAGAGCTGCACCAGCCCGCCGCGCTCCGCGCCGAAACGGAGCGGATGCTCGACGATTCGAAGTCGCGCCGCTTCACGGACGCCTTCCTCGACTACTGGGTGGACCTCCGGAAAATGGAGGACACCACGCCCTCGACCACGCTCTACAACGACTACTATCTGGACGATGCGCTCACCGAAGCCGCACAGCTGGAGACGCAGTTGTTCTTCGCCGAGTTGCTCCACCGCGACCTGCCCGCGCGCAACCTCATCGATTCCGATTTCTCCTTTCTCAACGAGCGCCTCGCCCGGCACTACGGCATCGCCGACGTGACCGGCAGCACCCCGCACCGCGTCGCTCTCCCGGCCGGCAGCCCGCGGGGCGGGATGCTCACGCAGGCCAGCGTGCTCAAAGTCACCGCCAACGGCACCACTACTTCACCCGTGCTCCGCGGCAAATGGATCGTCGAGCGCATCCTCGGCCTGGAGATTCCGCCGCCGCCGCCGGTGGCGGCGGTCGAGCCCGATATCCGCGGCGCCGTCACCATCCGCCAGCAGCTGGAAAAACACCGCGACGACGCGAGCTGCGCCTCGTGCCATCGCAAGATGGACCCGCCCGGCTTCGCGCTAGAGAGCTTCGACATCATGGGCGCATGGCGCGACCGCTACCGCGCCGTCGCGGAAGACAAACCGGTGGAAAAAGGCATCGGCAAGAACGGCCAACCCTTCGAGTTTCACTACGGTCTCCCCGTAGACGCCGCCGGCGAACTCCCCGACGGCCGCCCATTCCAGGACATCCGCGAATTCAAACGCCTGCTCCTCGACCGCGAGATCGACGTCGCCCGCAACCTTGCCAAGCAGCTCATGATCTACGCGACCGGCGCGCCCGTCCGCTTCAGCGATCGCGCGGAAATCGACCAGATCGTCAGCGCCACCGCCGCCAAAAACCACGGCGTGCGCGCCCTGGTCCACGGCATCGTGCAGAGCGAGTTGTTCCGGGAGAAGTAACGCCAATCCGTTCGACTTTCACCGCCAGGTGCGCGTGCTCTTCGTCGCCGGCACAAAAGAACACTCAGCTCGCCTCCGAATGGCCCCAACATATTTTCCGCATCTCAAAAATCGCAAGTCTTAGTCTTGCCCGCCCAATGACCGTTTTCTCGATAAAACGCGGCAAGGGCAAATAGCGCTGATGCGCAAACACAGATGAAGCTCCCCGTTCTCGCAGTTCTTCTAGCACTCTGTGCCGGGTGCGCCCAACAGCCCGAAGTTATCGTGGTTTATCCGAATAAAATCGAGGCCACAGTTGCCGCCCGCAAAGCGTCGGTGCGCGATCAAAAGAAGAAAGACCAATCACGGTTTAACGCTGAATACGGCTCGGTGCTTGGTGCGAAGAGGATCGAGGCCAAGGAAGCCATGCAGCTTGGCTACCTGTTTTTCTACAGCTCCGGGAGTTTGTGCGGCTACCTTGATAATCCCCGGCTCATTGACGGAGTTTGGCAGATTGATTTCTTTCCCGGTCTTCCGCCGTCTATCGGTGATCCGGTCTTTGTCGACGCCCGAACCGGCGAGATTTGGCAGACGACACAAAAGAAGGTCGATGCCCTAGCATTGCTTCGCTACGAGTAGGAAAAGAGAGCCCATCCAGCAGGAATGAGCGGGCGCGCGCGAGGCCGATTCGCTCATATCTCAGACTGCGCCTCATGAACTCCACCACGCTGCTCAGTGCGTAACGTCGCGGTCGAACTTGAGACAGAGGCTTTCACCATTTGGTTTTATGGGAACGACGACGCGATTTGTTCGTGGAAAGTGGAATAGGTTCAGGCGTGAAGCGGAAGACTCCGCCCCCCGCGGTTCCATTGCCAAACAATCCCTTGTCGGCGGGAGTCCAAGCTCGCGCCCGTGGATCGCGACCCTAGCGTTGGATGAAACTTCTATGGCCAAAAAATCCCCCAAGCCCCAACCGAAAGCCAAAGCTCGCGTCGTCCGCGCCAAGCCGAAAACCAAAGCCAAGCCGGCCAAGACCAAGCGGGCGAAAACCGCCGTCAAGGCCCCGGTCAAAACGCCCAAGCGCGCCAAACGCCGGATCCGTGGCGCCTCGGTGCTGGCACC
>JBDSGI010000643.1:0-3435 GCA_039919035.1 Opitutaceae bacterium | reverse complement strand
AGACTGAGGCGAAGCAGCAATTCGCCGACGCGCTCCAGCATTTTCTGGCCGTCGCGAAAACCGACGGCGGCGATCTCCAGAAAAAATACGACGAGCTCAACCGCGAACTGCAGCGCAGCGAGTCGCGCGCGAAGGAGGTCCAATCCCGCATCGATTCCGTCGAGGACGTCGCCGGCGCCCTCTTCGTCGAATGGAAAAAGGAACTCGCCCAATATTCCAGCCCCACGCTCCGCGCCGACAGCGAGCGCCAGCTCGCCGCCACGCAAAGGCGCTACGACGCCCTCCTCACCGTCATGCGCCGCGCGTCCGATCGGATGGAGCCGGTCCTAAAAACCTTCCGCGACCAAGTGCTCTACCTGAAGCACAACCTCAACGCCCGCGCCCTCGCGCAACTCGACTCGACCAACCGCGCCCTCGAGGCCGACATCACCCGCCTCGTCGCCGACATGGAGACCTCGATCCGCGAGGCGGAGAAGTTCATCAAGGAGCTGAAGACCAATCCGTGAGCGTGCTCGTGCTCTTCAGAATTCCAGCGTCGTCGTGAAGCGGTAGCTGCGCGGCTCGTTCAGATACACGCGTTTGACGCCGGTGTAGGTGTCGTTGTAGCGGCCGACATTCGCGAGATACGAGTTGGAGACGTTCTTCACATTAAGCTGGAGCGTGACCGGGATTTTCCAGCCAGGGAGGCGCGTGCGGTAGCCGGCAAACGCGTCGGCGAGGATCGTCTCATTGCCCCAATAGACGCGGCCGGTGGCAAGATCCTGGCTGAGGAAATTTTTCCCGCTGTAGCGGATCGAACCGCCGACGAAGGCGCCGCGCAGCCGGGTTTCGTTGCCGAACTTGTAGCGGGCGGTGCCGTTCATCTTGTGCGGCCGCGTGCCGAAGGGTGAGTTCTGGCGGTCCACTTGGAAGGCGAGCTCGCTGTCGAGCTCGGCGACGGCCTGGTTGAAGCTCGCCAGCTCGGTGGGATTGTTGGCGAGGAGCTGACGCCACTGCGGAACGCGGGAGCCGAAAAACTCGAAGACCTCGGTGAAGAAATGTTCGCGGCGGCGCTTCGAGTTGGAGTAGCTGGCGCGGAGCGTGAGGTTTTTCGTGGGGTTGGCGACGACCTCGACCTCCAAGCCCTCGGTGAAGATGTCGATAGTGGCCGAGGTCCACGAGATCGCCTGGCGGTCGTAGTCGGCCTGGGTGATTTTATTGGCGGTGAGGAGCGAGGTCAGCATCGTGGTGAGGTTGTCCACGCCGAGCGCATTGCTGCCGGGGAGAATGGGCGAGTCATTGAGCTGCTGGGTCTGGAACCACGTGGTGCGGATGAAGAGCCGGTCGTCGCCGAGGACATCGAGCATCACGCCGAAGTCGCGGCCGCGACCCTCGGTGGGCGGAGGCACATCGCCGTTGGGCAACACGGTGCGATCGAAACGCGGCTGGCCGTTGTTGCGCGAGAGATTGTAGAAGAGCGAGAGGCGCTTGGTCGCGTGCAGCACGGCGCCGGCGGTAAACGTCGTCGGCGTGTAGTGGTGCTGCACGTTGGTCCCGTCGAAATACCATTCACCGGCGGCGAGCAGCTTGGAGCGAACACGCGGGTCGTTGGGATCGAGGACGCGCGCTTCCTGGGCGTTAGTGAACTTGATGTCGTCGCGGCGCGCGCCGAGCGTGGTGACGAGGCGGTCCTTGAACCAGAAGCTCTGCGCGGCAAACATCGCGCTGTTGATTTCCTTCACCGTTTGCGTGTTGGCGCGGACACGCGAGGCGTAGGTCGAGGAGTAGGTTTTCCCGTTCCAAGTAAAAGCGGGGATCGGGAGGCTCGAGTCGCTGGCGTAGTAGGTCCGGTAGTCGCCCTCGGTGACGTAGTTTCGCCGCGTGACCTGGTTCTGCGCTCCCTCGGCGTTGGCCGCGTTGGTGATCGGGACGTTGTTTTCGTCGACGAGGATTTCATCGCGCCAGCGGCGCAGGCGATCCTGCGTGGAATTTTCCAACAGGCCGGCGATGCGGTGGCGGCCATACCAGCGGTTGGAGCGGCCGACATCCCACGCGGCGCTGAGGCGGAAGATTTCGTTGTCGGTCACGATGCGATCCTTGAACCAGAGTGACTCGAAATAGAGCCGCCCGGCGTAGGGATTGGGCACGGTGCCGGTGGCGCCGTCGGGCCTCGGGAGGGTGAGGTTGGGATCGGCGCGGAGATTGGTGCCGGCGACAGCCATGCCGTTGGCCTCGACGTCAGTGCGGTTGCGGAAATAGGCGAGCTCGAGCACGACATCTTTCGCCAGCCGCTGCTGCACCTGAATCTGGCGCGTCTGAAACGTCTGGTGCCGCACGCCACCGGGGCCGGTCAGGTTGAAATCGTAAGGCGACACGGACGGCGGCAGCAGCGTCTCGACCCCGTTGCGGCCGGTGCTCTGGAACTCGCTGCGCAAATTATAGACGACCCCGTTTTGCTGGGTGAACGTGAAGCGATTGTTTGCCGTGCTGAAGCGCGCGGTGCCGGCCGGAGCCGTCGCACCGTCGATTACCGGACGGCCACCATCCTGCCACGCGGTGACTTGGTCGGTCGCGTTCCAGCCGATGGTGAGATTGTTGTCCATGCGGCCCTTTTCGTAGGAGACGTGGATCGTGGTGTTTTTGAACGGCTGGTAGGCCAGCGCGATCGTGCCGCGGGCCTGATCGCTGAAATCCCAATAGCGCCAGCCTTGGTTGTTCTGGTAGAGGCCGAGCAGGCGGAGCGAGAGTTTCTTCGGGATGAGCACGCGGTTAACGTCGGCCTCGTAGCGCTCATAGTGCCACGAGCCGAAGATCGTCTTCAGCGTGGTCCGGTCGCGGTTAAGCGCGGCCTTTTTTCCGCTGAGGGAGACGAGGCCGCCGGCCTGGCCGAGACCGAAGAGGATGGAGTTGGGCCCGCTCGCGACCTCGGCGCGCTCGACGTTGTAGAGATCGACGGGCACGCTTGACTCGACGAAGTCGCGCGACGCGCCGGCGGGAGAGCCGCGCATGCGGAACTGGTAGTCGTTGCCGTCGGCACCGCGGCCCTGCGGGTTGTTGAAGCCGGCGTTGGCATCCTCCACGTCGATCTCGATATTGGTGGCGTGCGCGAGCATCTCCTCGAGATTGGTGGCGGCGATGTCGGCGAGAAACTCCGGCGTAAACGCCGACACCGCGGCGGGGGTGTCCTTGAGCCGCGAATTGAGGCGCGAGCCGCTCGTGGTGTTGGCGGCCTGGTAGCCAACGTCGTTTTCCGCGCGGACCTCGAAGGGCGAGAGTTCCACCGGCGCGGTGGGATCGGTGGGTTTGGTGCCGGGCGCCGTGGGCGGGGATGTCGGGGCGGTCTGGGCGATGGTCAGCGCCGTCAGCAGGCAGAACGGAACGAGACACAGGGCAAGGTGAGGTGTTTTCATACGAGCAAGGAAGGGGTTGCAGGGCTTGCGCTCGGAGCGCGGACGC
>JBDSGI010000642.1:0-5558 GCA_039919035.1 Opitutaceae bacterium | reverse complement strand
TCAGGCGCTCGACGAGGTATTTGTCGACTTCCGTGAGATGGCCTTCGAGCACGACGCGCGCTTTCTTCTCGGAAGCCCTCGCCAGATCGCGCACGACGAAAGGCATGCGGTTGAAAATTTCCGCGATGGGCACCATGCGCACGCGCGCAACGGCTTCGCGCATTTCCCGCAGCGAACGGGCGAGCGCGAGATTGATATCCTTCAAGCCGGCGCCCATCGCTCCGTTTTGGCTGATGCGCTCCTCCAGTCGGGATCGATTAATCACCATTTCCCCCGTGATCCGCATGAGATCGTCCAGCCGGGCCAAATCCACGCGGACGATATGCGAAGGCGTGAGGGACTCGGCACCCGACGATTCTTCGGGCGCGACCTTGATTTTGGATTCCTCGACGGGGGACGGCCCCGCCGGCAGCGAGCCAAAACGCACGCCGTCGTTCTCCCACGCGGGGAGATTTTCCAGGGTGCCCCTCAGGCCCAGGACAAACTCAAACACAATCGAACCTTTGCCCCGGACTGAGGGCGTCGCGCTGATGACTTCGCCGATCGCGATAAGCCGCTCGCGCACGGATTTCAGATTCACGCCGCGCTGGTCAAGTCCCGGCGCCGGCACGAAGGTGGCGGTCCAAAGATTTAGCCCGCGTTCGCGCGCCGATTTGAGCGGATCGATTTTTGGTGGGGCGGGTTCCGTCATCTCCGTGGTCGCGCCATTCGTGGCTGAGGGCGACAACGTTTGTAAACGCTCAAGCACGTCCGCGATTTCCGGCAACGGCTTCTGCAATCGGTGTTCGGTCGCGATTTGTTCCAGGCGCTGGGCCGCCTCCAAAAGGGCGTCCACGTTCTCGTGCGTCGGGGGCATCAATCGTTTGGAAACCGCGCGCAGGATGTCCTCCATCCCATGGGCCAGTTGTTCGGCGGGCCGTAATCCGGCGATGGCGGAAATGCCCTTCAGCGAATGCACGTGCCGGAATAACGCCTCAATCACGGTTGGATCAGGGAAAGGGTTCCCCAGCATTTCCTCTAACTGGATCAAGCCGGTCCGGATATTCGTCAGCAGTTCGTCACATTCCGCGTAAAAATCGTCGAGCAATTCCGGGCGTAATTCGGGTGAAAAATCGGGGTTCACAGGGCAGCGGCGGTCAACGAATCAGAAAGGGGTTTCCCGCTCATTCACGGAGGGTTCCGCGCGCGATACTTTACTTAACGGGAGAAAGCGAAAAAGGGGGAAATATAGCGATTCGTGGAGAGCATGCGGCAACCGGTGCGAAAGGCTCGTGGACTCTTTGGTTACTTAGAGAACGAGTCGAGGAATATTCGGGACGTGTGCACTTTGGCATGGGTGGGCGTCGGGCTCGTTCCGGTCGTTGAATTTATCCGCGCTTTTGGCCAACGATGTTCCGTTGCTTGGCCGCCAGGTTGAAAGCCAATCAAGGTTCTAGGCCGGTAAGAGCTGATGCGCAGGGTGAGTGCCCTGTCTTACTCACGCTGCTTATTGTTGGGCACTGGCTGAGCGCTCCTTGGTCTGTTAAAATAGTGCCATGGAAAACTCCACGAAACGATAACGCTCCTCCTTTTCGCACCGCTACAGGCTGCAATACCATACAGGGCGCCGGTAACGAAATCGATAAGGGCGGCGAAAAGCTTCAAGACGCCGCTCAACAAAATAAATAGAATCACCAAAAAATACCCACCAAGTGGAGAAACAAACGGGCATGTCCCGGCAGGCTCCCTGCACCGCATGGTGTTTTTTTATCGCGCCGTCGAGATGGTCCTGGAATGCGCGCTTAGTCGTTTTCCCTCGGACACCGATCGCCGTGGCTCACCCTCTGTTTCCAACCAATTCAATTCCGCCTCCGCCCGGCATTTCCGCCCCCGCTCCATGATCGCGCCCGGTCCCGCCTCGCTGCCAGCCGCCTCCTCCCACCCGCTGACGTGTCGTTGGTGTGGCTGCGGCCATCGGCGGGTTGAGCTGGCGCCGGGGGAGCGGGCGCGGTGCGCCCGCTGCGCCAGCGTCCTGGCGCAGCGCAGCCGTTTCGGCCCCTCCGTCCCTCTCGCCTTTACGCTTGCGGGCCTGGTCTTCGCGATCCCTGCCCTCCTCCTGCCCTTCGTCACGGTTGATCGCCTGCGCCAAGAGCACGTCGGTTTCCTGTTCAGCGGGGCGGAGGTGCTTTGGGCAAACGGCATGAAACTCGCGGCGGTCTGGGTCTCGCTGTGCGGCTTCATCGCGCCGGTCGCACTGCTGGGCACCCTAATAGTGGTGATCGTCCGAACGCGGAAACCTGGCGCCGGCGCGTTGGATCGGGTTGCCCTCCGCATCGCCCACGCGCTCGAGCGATGGGCGATGCCCGAAGTGTGCGTGCTCGCGGTGCTCGTTGCCCTCACCAAACTCGGATCCCTGGTCAACGTGACCGTGGGCCCCGGGATGTGGTGTTATGCCGCGATGGCGGTGATGCTTCTCCTCGCGTGGCGCAGCTTTGAAATCGGATCCGCCGAAGCCGTTCCGGGCGCCACGCCTCATTGATCGCCATGATGACCCGCGCCGCTTACCTCCGGTCGAACCACCTGTCCCGCGCCACCGCGCTCGCCCTCGCCGCGGCGGTGATGCTCGTGCCGGCAAATTTGCTCCCCGTCCTCAGCACCAACACCGGGGGAAGCGCGCGCACTGACACCATCATGTCCGGCATCATCAACCTCTGGCACGAGGGGATGTGGGCGATTGCCGCGATTGTCTTCGTGGCGAGCATACTGATACCGCTCCTCAAGCTCGCCGGCCTCGCTTGGCTCCTGCTCGCGGTCAAACGCCGGGCCACCGGCCGCCGGCGCGGATTGACGCGACTGTATGCCGGCCTGGATTTCATTGGCCGCTGGTCGATGCTCGACGTGTTTCTCGTGGCTTTCCTCGCGGGCGCCGTCCCGTTCGGCGCCCTCGCGTTGATTGAACCGCGCAGCGGCATCGTGGCCTTCGGGTCCGCCGTCGTGCTCACGATTCTCGCCACGGACTCGTTCGATCCCCGGCTCCTTTGGGCCGAACCCGGGACCGCCACCGCCGCGCCGCTGCCTTCACCTGCGCCGTCCCCATGACCACGCCCGCCACCCCTCGCGTCTCCCGCGTTCCCGCGTTCCCCCTCGTCTGGATTGTGCCCATCATCGCGCTGGCCGTGGGCGGATGGATGGTCTTCCGGGAGTATCGCAACCGCGGGCCGGAAATCACGATTGATTTCAGGGAGGGCCAAGGCGTGGAACCGCGCAAGTCGACCCTGGAATTCCTTGGCGTTTCGGTGGGCACGGTCACGGCCGTTGATCTCAAGGAGGATTTGACGGGAGTGAAAGTCACGCTGCGCCTCAACCGGAATGCCGCCGCCTTGGCGCGCGAGGGCTCGCAGTTCTGGATTTTGCATCCGGAAATCGGGCTCAGTGGGGTGCGCGGCCTCGAAACGCTTCTAACCGGTGCCCGGATCATCGGCCGGCCCGGCGACGGCGCTCCCGGCACGCATTTCAAGGGACTCGACAAGCCGCCTCCGCTCGAAAACGTCGAAGACGGCCGTGCCTTCGTGCTCCAATCCGAACGCCTCGGCTCGATGTCGCCCGGCGCGCCGGTTTTCTATCGCGAGGTCAAGGTGGGCGTGGTCGAAACCAGCCAACTGGACCACGACGGCGCGAGCGTCCTGATCCGAATTCGCGTCAGGACGCCGTTCACCAATCTCGTGCGCACGAGCACCCGTTTCTGGAATGCCGGCGGCGTTTCCTTCAAGATGAACCTGCTCGGCGCCGAGCTGAAAAGCACCTCGCTCGAATCCCTTTTCAGCGGCGGGGTCGCCTTTGCCACTCCCGATGCCTCGCCCCTCGCGCCGCCCGCGCCGGACGGCACGCTGTTCAGCCTGCATCATGAAATGGACAAGGACTGGTTGAAGTGGCGGCCGCGGATCGCGATCACGCCGCCCAACGAGGCGCCGGAGCCGGGCACTCCGGGCGGCCCGCTCGCGCCGCTGGCGAAGCCGTGACGCGCGCGGCGCGCGCTCCACCCCCGGCCTTCATGGAGATTCACCTGGGATGTTCCGGCTGGTTCTATTGGCACTGGAGGGGATTGTTATATCCCGTCGACGCGCCCACCAAATCCTGGTTTCCGCATTACACGGGGACCTTTGACACCGTAGAACTGAATGCGCCCTTCTACAGATGGCCGCGGCCCGCTACCGTGCGCCGCTGGGTGCGGGAGGCCCCCGCCACCTTTCATTACTCGGTGAAAGTGAACCAGGAAATCACCCACGAGCGGAAGATGGTGCGGACGAAGCGGCTCATCCAGGACTTCTATGAGATCGGGCCTTTGCTCGGTTCGCAGCTGGGATGCTTCCTTTTTCAATTTCCCCCCAGCTACAAATATACGGCGGCGCGATTGAAGTGCATCGTCGCTCAACTCGACCCGCGGTGGCGCAATGTGGTCGAGTTTCGCCACCGGAGCTGGTGGCGTCAGGCGGTGGATCGCGCCTTCGCAAAACGCGGGATCACTTTTTGTGCGGTGAGTTCGCCGCGGTTGGCGGAAACGCTGCCCCCTCGGGCGGAACGGCTTTACGTCCGCTTTCATGGCCGTTCTCGCTGGTATCGGCACGACTACACCACCGAGGAATTGACCGTGTGGGCCCAACGCATCGCGAATTCGGGAGCGAAAGAGGCGTGGCTCTATTTCAATAACGACCGGGAAGGCTATGCGCTCAAAAACGCTCTGGAGTTGCGCGCGCTTTTGGCCGAGAGACTCTAGGCGCGCCACTTGTGGAGGCGGAATCGCGTCTGGGCGCCGGGGGGTTATTCCGCCCCAGCCCCGGACCTGCCCTGGGCATGCATCGCGAAAAGGTCCCGCACCTTGCGAATGTCATTCCTCGTTTTCGGCGTGCGGAGTTTCGACCTTCTTCGACTCGGGGGAATTCACCTCCCGCAGCCAGATGGACAGAATGACCATGAGCCCGATCGAGAGAAATTCGCTCTGCCAATTTTGAAACGACTGGAACCAGAAGCGGGAGGAAGTGAGAAAAGCGCCGAAGGTGACTCCCGGCTCCCCGTCCTGCAGGCGCGTTTCGTTAAAGAGCCGATGGCCGGCGCGCGCGTGCCAGACGAAGGCGAGCAGAAATAGCAAAAACAGGGCGCCCGAGAGCGAATGCTCGTAGATCCGAAGCACCCATCCCCCGCGCCGAACGGGCCACGGCGAATCGGGACGCACGTTGCGTCGTGCGTGGTGGGAATGTTTCTTCCGGGGGTCGTTCGATTCCGCAGAACCTTTCTGGTAAAGAACGGCCGTCGCGAGGACATAGACGCACATCTGAAGAAATTCGCTCTCCCAATTTTCGGCGGTCGCTTCCCCGAAATGCGCGCTGCGCAGATAGTCCGAGTAGCCGAGCGGCGCCTGGCCTTGCCGGCGGCGCTCGTCGTTGTGCTCGGCCCGCCCGGTGGCAATTTGTCCCGCAAAGCACACGACGAAAAACAGCCCAAGCATCACGAGGGACAGCCCGTGATTGCGGAAGAAGCGTCGCATGTTCAGGCGAGACGGCACACCGCTCCCGCAGGCCAGC
>JBDSGI010000641.1:0-4621 GCA_039919035.1 Opitutaceae bacterium | reverse complement strand
CGCACCAGCTCGAGGCTTGGCTCGAGCCCCAGCGGTCGGCGGCGTTGGCGCCGCCCAGCGAGAGTGCCGCCCGCCAGGCTCTGGCGCGTTCGCAAGCGGTGCCGGAGTTTTGGCTGCGGCTCGGCGTAGCGTTGGACATGCAGGGGCGCTTTAGTGAGGCTCAGGGAGCTTTTGATCGGGCCCTGCGACTTGCGCCGAATCGAGTGCAGGTTTGGTATTACCTCGGCTACCATCTTTCCATGGCGCCGGAGCGTCGTATGGAGGCCCGGCAGGCGTTGAGGAGATGTCTGGCACTGGACCCGGGAAACCGCGCGGCGGAGGCGTTGCTTCGGAGATTGAACGAACGCCAGTAAGTTGCTCTGCTTCTGCCATGACTTCACTCTGCCGCTGGGGTTTGTTGCTGGCTTTGGCCGCGTTGGGCTGTCCGCGCGGACTGGCGCAACTGGGTTCGGGCGCGGCGACCTCCATGGTCGCGGGCGTGATCAAGGCGGCGAACGTCCGTGGCGACGTGCGCAAGATCGACCTCGCCAATCAAACCGAGTCGACGCTGCAAAACGGCGACATCCTGCGCCAAGATCATGCGGTCGTGACGAAGGGCGCCGCGGCGAGCGCAGTCTTGGTCTTCGCCAACGGCGCGACCGTGCGGGTGGGCGGCGATGCACGGCTGGAAATCAAGGAATTCATGATGGACCCGCTGCAGGCGGATGTGGCGAGCGTGGCCGCGCTCACCAACGAACCCACCACCTCGCGCACGCAGCTGCGCCTCGAATTTGGCGAGATGGTCGGCAACGTGAAAACCTTGAATCGTGCCGCCGGCTCGACGTTTTCCGTGGGCACACCGGCGGGCGCCGCTGGCATTCGGGGCACGACCTTTCGGATCGTTTACCGCCCGACGGGCGCTGGCCAGGCGTTTACCTTCCAGCTCAGCACGGCGGAGGGTATCGTGCTTTACGACGGGGTCGCTCAGATCCAGCCGGCGGCGGTAAACGTGCCGGCCGGTCAGGAAATCATCGTGGTCGTCCAGGTCGACACGGCGACCAACTCGATTGTGGTCGGATCGCCGACGGCCCCTCCCGGTGGCGGCATGTCGAACGAAGCGGCCAGCGCGCTGCAAACCGCGACGGTCGAAATCGTGCAGACTCAGCAGCAGACCACCTTCACCAAGGTGGAAAACCTGCCAGCACCGCCGCCACCGCCGCCCGCGCCGCGGACGACGCCCGGAGACGGCCGCTGATCAGATGAATCGGGTCGAATGAGCTTTTATTCGCGCCGGTCGTCTCCGTAGCTTCGAGCCGTGCTGAAGAACCTGCGCGTTCGACCGGATTGGGGTTTTCTGTTCCTGTTGCCGATTCCGCTGCTGTGGGGGTTGATCGCGCACCGCGGGCTATTGGAGCGACTGGAGAACCAGCTCGTGGATTTACGCTTTCGCTTGCGGGGGGAAATCGCGGCGCCGGTGAAATTAATCTACGTCGATGTCGACAACCGGGCGTTGGGTGCGTTGGGCGAGAGGCCGTGGAATCGCGAGCAATTTGGCTTCGCCGCCGAGGTGCTGATGGAGCAAGGAGGCGCGAGGGCGATCGGTTTCGACTTTGTGTTCTCCGCGTTCGCCTACTCCCATCTTGTCGATCAGAAAAAAGCGGCGGCTGGCAACATCTCGTTTGCGCGGGTCGTTCGGAAACATCCCGGGATCGTCCTCGGGGTCCAATATACCGAGGGGCAGGGGGTGACGCAGAGCGAGGAGACGCCGCGCCGCCTCCCGCTGCTACGCCTCGGCGACACGGACCGGACAAAGAACGATGTGCCGGAGATGCCGCAGTCGCCGTTGGTCGCGCCGATGTGGGGCCGCGTCGGCCTGATCGATTTCGACAAGGACTATGGCGGTGACGAAGTGCCGCGCTGGGTGCCGATGTTTGCGCACACCATGAACCCCACGCTCTATCCCGTCTCGCTCCAGCTCGTGTTGCTCTGGCTGGGACTCGATGAGCAGGCGGTGAAAATTTACGACGAGCGCCTCGATCTCGTGCGGCCGAATGGGCAGGTTGCGCTTGCCATTCCGCTACGGGAAAAACAGCTGGTCGAGGTGAACTGGTTCTCCCGTTGGAATAACGATGAACTCAATCCGCGCGTGAGTCTGGCGGATGTGCTGGGCCATCGCGCGAAGCTCGTTTCGGAGAAACCCGAGGAGCGCGCGGCGGCCGAGCAATACTTCACGTTTTTTCGCGGCGCCATCGTCCTGATCGGGCCGACGGACGCCTTGTTGCAAGATCTCGCGCCGACGGGCTTCGAGCTGACGCCCGCGCCGAAAGTGGGTATGCACGGCAATCTGGTGAAGACCCTGCTTTCGGAGAAATTCATCCACCGGCTTCCGGTGTGGGCCATGTGGATCGCGGTCCTCGGGCTCACGCTCCCGGCAGCGTGGCTGGCGAAGCAGGGTGGCGCGCGCGGCCTGTGGTTCAAGATTGCCGCCCTCGCGCTGATCGCCGCCTACGTCGGCACGTGCCTGTTCATGTTCAACGAGGGACATATCGTGCTGCCGATGGCGGCCCCGCTGGGTGCGGCGCTGTCGACCAGTTTCATCGGCGTCCTCCGCCAGCTCATCCGGGAGGAAAAACAGAAAAGCCGGATCAAGGGAATGTTTGGCACCTACCTCGCGCCCTCGCTCGTGGCAAAGATGGTGGACGCTGGCGAGGAGCCGAAACTCGGCGGGGTGGAGGAAAACATCACCGCCTACTTCAGCGACATTCAGTCTTTCTCGACTTTCTCCGAAAAGCTCACGCCACCGCGGCTGGTCGAGCTGATGAACGAGTATCTCACCGCCTGCACCGACATCGTGCAGGCTGATGGCGCGACGCTGGACAAATACATCGGTGACGCCGTGGTCGCGATCTACGGCGCGCCGCTCGCGTTGCCCGATCACGCCTATCGCGCGTGCGTTTCGGCCCTGCGCGTTCACCAGCGCATCGCCGAGCTACGGGAGAAGTGGCGGCATGAAACCGAAAAAGCATGGCCCGAGCTCGTCCTCACCCTGCAGACTCGGATTGGGCTCAATTCAGGTTCGGCCATCGTCGGCAACATGGGCAGCACCTCGCGGTTCAACTACACGATGATGGGCGACAACGTGAATCTGGCGGCGCGCATGGAAAGCGGCGCGAAGAGCTGGGGCGTTTATTCGATGTGCACGGAGAGCACCCGGCTCGGCTGTGAAAAGCACGGCGGCAATCGCGTGCTTTTCCGGCCGCTGGGAAAAATCGTGGTCAAAGGGCGAACCCAGGCAGTCCCGATTTTCGAAATCGTGGGTTTGAGGGAAAACGTGCCGGCGCGGGCGCAAGAATGTAGCGGCGTCTTTGCCCAGGCGTTGGAAAAATATTACGGACGGGACTGGGCGGCCGCGAGCCGGCTCTTCGCGCAGAGCCGGGACCTCGAGTTCAACGTGCCCGGCCAGACGCCCGGCGTCGTCAGCAACCCGTCGCTGGTCTATCTGGAGCGCGTGATTCCCGAAGCGCTCCGCGAGGAGCCGCCCAAGGATTGGGACGGGGCCTACCGCATGAAGGAGAAGTGAGCGACGCGCACGCCATTCGACCGGTCGCGCTCCTCCGCACTCCTTTCGCGGAAAAATTCGGCGTGCCGCGCCAGAGCGGGCTGGTGCCTGAGGCCGAAGGACGCGTCGAATTTCTGCCGGAGTTTTCGGCGCCGGAATTCACGCGCGGGCTGGAGGCGTTTTCCCACCTTTGGCTTATCATCGGCTTTCATGAGAATCCGCCTTGGACAGGAAGTGCGGTCGTGCGGCCGCCGCGCTTGGGCGGAAACCAGCGAGTGGGCGTGTTCGCTTCGCGTTCGCCGAATCGGCCCAACGGCTTGGGGCTCTCGCTGGTGCGGTTGCTCGCCATCGGGTCCGGGGTGCTCCGCGTGGGCGGGGTCGATGCGGTCGATGGGACGCCGGTTTACGACGTGAAACCCTATTTGCCGTGGTGCGAGGCGCAACCGCTCGCGCAGGCCGATTGGGCGCAGGCGGCGCCGTTTGCCCACGCGACGGAGGCCGTGAACCTCCCGGACGATTTCGCGGAGAAAATCGGCGCCGAAACCGCCGTGCTGGTGCGGCAGATCCTGCGGCTGGAGTTGCAGCCCGCCTATCACGCCGCGACCGATCGCACCTACGGCGTGACCATCGCCGGATGGAACGTGCGCTGGCGCACCGGCGCCAATGGGGCGCCGGCGGTGTGCGCGGTCGAGCGGGTGGGCTAGCCGGAGCTTTCGTTCCGGCCGAGCCTCACTTCAGGATCATTTCCTTCACTGATTTACCGGCGGGGATCATCGGTAGCACGTGTTCGGTATAAGGCACGATCACGTCGAGGACGAACGGTCCGTCGCAATCGAGCATTTCCTGCACGGCGGCGCGGAGCTCGCTCTTCTTGTGAACGCGGCGGCCCTTCACGCCGAAGCCCTCGGCGATTTTGACGAAGTCGGGGTATAGGCCGGAGAGATTTTCCGGGCCGCCGACGTTGGATTCGTCACCGAGGATAGTGTTACCGCGGACGCTGCCGTAGAAGCGATCTTCCCACTGCACGACCATGCCCAGGTGCTGGTTGTTTAGGATCATCGCCTTTGCGGCGATGTTCTCGAT
>JBDSGI010000640.1:0-3783 GCA_039919035.1 Opitutaceae bacterium | reverse complement strand
GCCTTGGTGTTCGGGCGCAGCGCGCGGCGGAAAGCTTCGGGGTCGTCGGCATCCACAAACGTGATGTCGATGCCGAGCTTGGGGAGGGTGTGGTGAAAGAGATTATAGGTGCCGCCGTAGAGCTGGGAGACCGAGATGAAGTGATCGCCGGCACCGGCGATATTCAGAATCGCCGAGGTGATGGCGGCCTGGCCGGAGGCGTGAGCCAGCGCGGTGGTGCCGCCCTCAAGCGCGGCGACGCGGCGCTCAAACACGTCCGTTGTCGGATTCATGATCCGGGTGTAGATGTAGCCGAGTTCCTTCAGCGCGAAGAGATTGGCCGCGTGGTCGGCATCACGGAAGACGTAGCTGGTCGTCTGATAGATCGGCACGGCCCGGGAACCGGTGGACGGGTCGGGCGTCTGGCCGCCGTGGATGGATTGGGTGCCGAGGCCGGAGGGATAGGGACGGAGGGACATGTTGATTGGGGATTAGGTTTAGATGAGCAGCTAGGCGGGAACCGCGGGTCGGCGGAAGGAAAAAGACGCACGGGGATGAACTGAACGGAATTTGCGACGGCGACTTTGAGATCGTCGCCGCGCGCGGGATAGTCTGAATGCCGGGATGGTTTCCCCTCTGCCCCACGGTCATTGTTCACTGCGTCGTTTGTTCACCGCCTTGCTGGCCTTCTCGTTTTCGGCCGCGTTGTTCGCCGCCGACGGCGATTTCCCTCCGCATCCGGACTCGATCATTAATCCGGCGGTGCCCAAGGGCGACCTGATCAAGTTTGAATTCGCGTCGCCGAAAATATTTCCCGGCACGATGCGCGAAGTCACGCTCTACGTCCCGAAACAATACGACCCGGCGAAGCCCGCGTGCGTCTACGTGAATCAGGACGGCGTGCAGTGGGGCGCGCCTACCGTCTTCGACAACTTGATCGCGCGCGGTGACATTCCGGTGCTGATCGGGGTGTTCGTGCGCCCCGGCGTGATCAAGGCGACCAACTCCGCCACCGCGCTCGACCGCTTCAACCGCAGCTACGAATACGACGGGCTCGGCGACGCCTACGTGCGTTTCCTCCTCGAAGAATTGCTGCCCGCCGTCGAAACGAAAACCACCGCCGACGGCCGCGCGATCAAGCTCTCGAAGTCCGGCAACGATCGCGCCATCGGCGGCTCAAGCAGCGGTGCGATCGCGGCGTTTACGGCGGCGTGGGAGCGGCCGGATGCGTTCACGCGCGTGTTCAGCAACGTCGGGACCTTTGTCGGCCTGCGCGGCGGAGACATTTACCCGACGCTCATCCGAAAATATGAGCCGAAGCCGCTGCGCGTCTTCCTCGTCGATGGATCCAATGACAACAACATCTACGGCGGCGACTGGTGGATGGCCAACCAGTCGATGGAGCGCGCGCTCACGTTTTCCGGTTACGACGTCCGCCATGTGTGGGGCGAGGGCGGGCATAACGCCAAGCACGGCACAGCGGTTTTCCCCGACGCGATTCGCTGGCTCTGGAGCGGCTGGCCCGCCGCGGTGAAATCCGCCGCGCCCACGAAGAACGCGTTTCTCGCCGCGCTGCTCATTCCCGGCGAAGAGTGGCAGCTCGTGAGCGAGGGCTACAAACTCACCGAGGGCGCCGCGCCGAATGCGCGGGGCGAGGTCTTCTTCACCGACATACCGAATTCCAATGCCTACAAAATCTCCCTCGACGGCAAAGTCTCGCTGGTGCGCGAGAACACAAACCGCAGCAACGGCCAGGCCTTCGGCCCCGACGGCCGCCTCTACGTCGCCGCCACCGGCGCGCAGCAAATCCTCGCGTTCGACGCTGCCGGGAAATCCTCGGTGATCGCCGAAGGCATCGCGGGTAATGACCTCGTCGTCGCGAAAAACGGCTTCATCTACGTCACGCATCCGCCGACTGGCGCGAGTCCGTTCAACGAAGCGAGCAAGGTCTGGCTCATCAAGCCCGACGGCGCGAAGCAGGTCGTCGATACCGGACTGCGTTTCGCCAATGGCGTCACGCTCTCGCCGGACCAGACGCTGCTCTACGTCGCCGACTATCGTTCCAAATGGATCTATAGTTTTAACATCCAGCCCGACGGCACGCTCGCGAACAAGCAGCGGTATTTCTGGCTGCACGAGCCCGACGCCCTCGACCAGAGTTCGGCCGACGGCATGAAGGTGGACCGCGACGGCCGCGTCTATGTCGCGACCGCGCTCGGCATTCAAATCTGCGACCAACCCGGCCGCGTGAACGCGATCCTCCCGACGCCGAACGGCAAGATTACTAACCTCTGTTTCGGCGGGGAGAAGTTCGACATTCTCTATGCGACGTGCGCCGAGAAAGTTTACCGGCGGAAACTGAACACGACCGGCGCGCACGCCTGGGCCGAGCCCAACAAGCCGGCCCAGCCGCGCCTGTGAGCCTAGGATAAACTACGATTCATCATTTGTCATTGCGAGGGACGCGCGGCCGACCGCGGCAATCGACCTGGAATCTAGTGAGGACTACCCAAAGAAGATTCTGCCAGAGGTAGGGCGGGTCTTTGACCTGCCTTCGAAAACTAACGCGGGAAAAGGCGGGTCAGAAGATCCGCCCTACTTTCAGACCGGCGTCTTCACATGTTTGGGTAAGTCTCAATCGCTGGATTGTTCGTGGCTCCGCTGTTCGCGGTGACAACAAGCGTCGATGGGCACCCGGCTTCCGTGCCCGCGCGCTTGCCTCGCGAGGCGCGCCTGCTAACTCACGCGTATGTCCCCGCTCCGCCTGCTGGTTTTCCTCGCCCTCGGTTTTGCTCTGCGCGCCGCCGACGCGGCCGCCCCGCGACCCAACATCCTTTTCATCCTCGCCGACGATCTCGGCTGGGGTGACGTGGGATTTCACGGCGGCGAAATCAAAACGCCCAATATCGACAAACTCGCGGCGGCGGGCGCGCGGCTCGAGCAGTTCTACGTGCAGCCGGTTTGCTCGCCGACCCGCGCGGCGTTCATGACCGGGCGTTATCCGATTCGGCACGGCCTGCACATCGGCGTGGTGCGGCCATGGGCGCGCTACGGCCTGCCGCTGGACGAACGGACGCTGCCGCAGGCGCTGAAGGAGGCGGGCTACGAGACCGCCATCACGGGCAAGTGGCACCTCGGGCATTTCGAGCCGGCCTACCTGCCGACGCACCGCGGCTTCGACCACCAATACGGCCACTACAATGGCGCGATCGACTACAACACCCACATCCGCGACGGCGGCTACGATTGGCACAAGGACGACAAGGTGAACCGCGACGAGGGCTATTCGACGCAGCTCATCGCCCGCGAGGCCTCCCGACTGATCACGGCGCACGACGCAAGCCGCCCGCTGTTTCTCTACGTGCCGTTCAATGCCGTCCACGCGCCGCACCAAGTGCCCGAGCGCTACATGGAGCCCTATGCAAACCTGAAGGGCAACCGCCTCACCTACGCCGGCATGCTCGCCGCGATGGACGAATCCGTCGGCGAGATCGTCGGCGCGCTTGAGGCAAAAGGTCTGCGCAAAAACACGCTGATCTTTTTCTGTTCCGACAACGGCGGCCCGAATCCCGGCGTCGTCACGAGCAACGGCCCGCTCCGCGCCGGCAAGGGCACGCTCTACGAAGGCGGCGTGCGCGTCCCGGCTGTCGCCGTGTGGGATGGAAAAATCAAAGCCGGTTCCGTGGTCGAGGCCGCGCTGCACATGGTCGACTGGTATCCCACGCTGCTCACGCTCGCGGGCGTTTCGCTCGCGCAGAAGAATCCCCTCGATGGCCGCGATGCCTGGCCCGCGATCACGCGCGG
>JBDSGI010000639.1:0-6873 GCA_039919035.1 Opitutaceae bacterium | reverse complement strand
TTCACGGCCTTCCAATTGCCGAAGCGCACGGCTTGGAGGGGCTTGTTGGTCTCGTGCAGCTCCCAATAAAAATACTCGCGCGCCGGCGCCGAACCGCCGCGGAGATACGCGACGAGCGAGAGCCCGTCGGTCTTAAAACCGGCGGGGAGCTTCGCGCCGGACAGCTCGACGGCCGTCGGCAGAAAATCCCAGAACGCCCACGGCTCGTCACTCACGCGGCCGGCGGGCACCTGGCCGGGCCAGCGCGCGATGGCCGCTTGGCGGAGACCGCCTTCGTAGAGCTCGCGCTTGTAGCCGCGCAGGCCATTGGAGGCCTGGTCAAAAAGTTTACCGAGTTCGGAGTTGGGAGAAAACGACGAGCCGTTGTCGCCGGCGGTCATGACGAGGGTGTTATCGTCAATCTTAAGTTCCGCGAGGAGGTCAAGGAGCTGGCCGAGGTCGCGGTCGAGGCGGGTGACCTGGGCGGCGTAGCTTTTCTGCGCGAGGGTCCACGGCTTGTCGGCATAGACGCCAAGGTCGTCGATCTCATGGTTCCCATGCGGCAGGGTGATCGCGTAGAAGAGGAAAAAAGGCTGATCCTTTTTCGCGCGGACCCATTTCAGCACGTCGTCCTGAATCACGTTTTGCGCGTAGATGGGGCCGATGCCCTGGCCGGTGTTGCCCGGCAGATCGAAGCGCACGCCGTCGCGGTAGAGATACGTCGGGAAATACGAGTGCGCGTGGCGTTGGCAGTTATAGCCGATCTGATGGTCGAAGCCTTTTTTCAGCGGGCTGCCCGTGGTGTCGAACATCCCCATGCCCCATTTGCCCGCGACGGCGGTCGCATAGCCGGCGGTTTTCAATAGCTGCGCGACAGTGACGGTGCTGGCGGGCAGCGGGAGCTGGCCCTCGACTGGCACTTCCCAATTGCCGCGAACGGGCGAGTGACCGGTGTGAAGGCCGGTCAGCAGCGAGGTGCGCGACGGCGCGCACACCGTCGTGCCGCAATACGCCTGGGTGTAGCGCGTGCCCTCGTGCGCCATGCGATCGAGGCGCGGCGTCTGAATGAGCTTCTGGCCGTAAACACCCACCTCCCCCTGCGCGAGATCGTCGCTCAGGAGGAAGATGAAGTTGGGTCGCCGCTCGGCGGCGAGGAGGAGGGAGAAGGGAGCAAGGAACAGGAGGAGGAGTTTTTTCATCACAGAAAGGGATAAATCGGGTGGAGTAGGCTATGCTGGCCAGACGGATGGGGCTGAGAAATGGGCGCATGGGGATTGGCGGGCGGCGCTTAGTCCTGGGTTCCAAGCCTCTCCTGTTTTATTTGTGTCGTCGATTTTTTCCGGCCTATGGCCGGGCCGGCAATGCGGAACTGCGCTTTAGAAGTCGATCTCGGTGGAGAAGCGGAAGGAGCGCGGGTCGTTGAGATACACGCGGCGCAGGGCGGTGAAATCACCGGTGTATTTCGCGGGCAAGACGCGGCTCTGGTTGAAGGCGTTGCGCACGTTCAGCTGGAAGCTGACGTTGTGGTCGCCAAAGAACCGCAGCTTGGTGCGATAGGTCGTGAAGAAATCCCACAGCTCCTGCGTGTGGCCGTAGAGTTTCTTGCCGAGGTTGGGATTCGGCGCGCCCAGCACCGTCGTGCGCTGATCCTCCTGCATGTAATTGGCCGCGGCCCAACGCACGGCGCCGCCGACGGCGAAGCCCTTGAGCGCGCCGTCGGTGAAACGATAGCGACCGTTGACGTTGAACTTGTAGGGCCGCGAGCCGAACGCCTGCAACTGGTTGCCGCCGGTCACGTCGAAGAAGTTGTCGATTTCGCCGGTGATCGTGTCCTTCGGTGAGCGCGTGAGACCGTTGAGCGTGATGGGCGCGACGCCCGTGTCGTTGACCGTTTTGAGAAACGTGTAGAGCGCGGGCACGAACGGATCGCGTTCCTTCACGAAGTTCTCGCGGTTGCGGTCCGAGTAGGAGAACGCCGCGCGCAGCGTGAGATTGCGGTTGGGATTCGCGATGGCCTCAACCTCGTAGCCCTTCGACGCGACATCGACGCTGAACGCGCCGGGGTTCACACGGAACGGCGCAGCCTGCGCCTCGGTGATCCGGCCAGCGGCCACGAGCGCATTGAGACCCTGGCCCAGGCCCTGGGCGGGCTGGAAGGGATTTGTGCCGGGCAACACCGGCGTGCTGTCGAGGTAGGTCGAATCGAAGCGTGTCGCTTGCAGGAAAAAGCGCTCGTCGCCGAAGAGGTCGATCTTCACGCCGAAATCCTTGCTCTCACCCTTGGTCGGCGGCGGCTGGATGCTGGCCGGCGGCGCGATGGGCGGGAGGATGCGCGCATTGAAGGCGGGCGCGCCGACGTTGTCGGACTGGTTGTAGAAAACGGAGAAGCGCGTCGTGACGTGCACAACCACGCCCGCCGTGAAGGTGTGCGGCGTGAGCGTGTTGCGGTCAAACTGGCCGGGGACTCCGGCCCACTCATTGGCGACGTTGGTGCCGTTGAGCACGCCGGGATCGGTCGCGGCGAGACGGGCGGTCACGCCGCTCTTGAACTTCACGCGATCCTGGCGGTAGCCAAGCGTTGTGATCACGCGGTCCTTCCAAAAATAATTCTGCGTCGCGAGCATGAAGGTGTCGGTGAGCTTCAGGTCCTCGCCATTGTTGTTTTGATTCAGCGCGATGTAACGGGAGCGATAGGTGTTGGCGCCGACGGTGAACGGCGTGAACGCGATCCGCGGGTCGCTCATGTAGTAGGTGTCGAACTGACCCTCGGTCGTGTAGTGGCGGCGGAACAGTTGGTTGGTCGCATTCTCCGGCGTGCCGACATTGTTAATCGGGACGTTGTTTTGGTTAACGAGGATTTCCTGAAAAACGTGGCGGATTTGATCGACCTTGCCGGTCTCGGCGAGGCCGGCGAGGCGGTGGCGGCCGAATTTGCCGAGATCCCACTCGTAGGCGGCGGTGAGGCGGAAGACTTCGTTCTTGAACGCCGTGTCCTCCGGGCGCCACGTGTTCTCAATGTAGAGGCGGCCGACATTCGGATTGGCCACGCTCGGTCCGCCCAGCAGCGGAAGGAACTGATTCGGGTCGCCGCGCAGGTTGATCGAGTTGCCGGGGACGGCCCAGCCGTTGGCGCGGGATTTGTTGAACGTGGAAATGAACGCGCCCTCGACCACGAGCTTCCCCCAGCGCTGCTCAATCTTCGCGCTGTAGTTCCGATACGAGCCGGCGAGAAAGGAACCGGGCCCGGAAAAGCTGTAGGGCGCCATGACGTTCGGATTGAGGAGCCCATCGGTGGCGTAGGCGGTGCCCGACGCGTCCTGGCCGGTGAACGACTGATATTGGTTCTGCGTGTTGACTGGAAAGCCGCTGTTATCGAGGAAGGTCCAGTGGACGGCGGTATCGACGCGATTGATGCCGAGCGGGGTGAACGTCGCGGCGTTGAAAGGCGTGGTGGCGCTGTTGATCGTCGGGCGGTTAGCGGTGAACCAGCCCTTCACGCCGTCGCCGACGGGCCACGGCCAATCAGTGTGGCGGCCGTGCGTGCCACCGTCCCACGCGAGGCGGACGACCGTGGTCTTGAACGGCTGGTAGGTGACCGAGGCGGCGGCGCGCCGCGACTTATTGAAATCGTAGCTGCGGAAACCGTTCTGGTGTGTGTCGAGCAGGTTCAGGCGGAACCCCAGCGTGTCCTTGATGAGGGCGCGGTTCGCATCGAACTCGGCGCGCTGGAAATTCCACGAGCCAAACGTGAATTTCCCGCGCGCGGAGTTGCGGCGGACGTTCGCCTGTTTCGAAGTGAGCGAGACGGTGCCGCCGGCGGCGCCGAGGCCGAAGAGCACGGCGTTCGGGCCGCTCGAGAGTTCGACGCGGTCGATGTTATAGGCGTCCTGCGGCACCGCGCTCTCCACTAGATCGACGGCGAAGCTGCCCGCGAGCCCGCGCACGCGGAAAGGCGCGGTGGCCGCGCTCGTCCCGCGCTGCGAGGGGGCGTTGAAGCCGGCGTTGGAGTCCTCGAAGTCCTTCTCGAAGTTCGCCGAGTAGCCGAGCATCTCCTCGATGTTGGTCAGCCCGAAGTCAGAGAGAAATTCGGCGGTAAATACGGTGATGGGCGCGGCCGTGTCCTTGAGCTTCGCGTTGAGGCGCGAACCTGCGGCGGTGTTCGCCGCCTGATAGCCGACATCGTTCTCGGCGGTGACCTCAAACGGCGAGAGCACGACCGTGCCGTCGGCCGGCTTCGGGGCCGGAACGGCGGACTGGGCAAAGCCGGCGGCGACGCCGGCGAGAAACGAAACGAAGGCGCCGAGGCGCAGGAGTGGGTTGGTCATGGCAGGTGTGGACGGTTGTAAACAGGTTCGGTCCAAAGTAGACGTTGGCCGCGCCACCTGGAACCGGAAGCGCAAATTTCACACCTTCGAGCGACGAATCTCCACCTCGGAGCCACCTTGCGAACCACGCTACACTAACCGATGGCATCGCTCGATCGCGCTTCCGTTTCTGACGGTCCGCCCTCGCCCGGGAGTGCGTCGCGCCGCGGACCGTGTTTGGTCAGTCATCCCCATGCGCTTTCGCCCCCAGTTCGTCGCCCTGGCCTTCGCCGTTTCCCTCGCAGGTGTGGCTGCACCTGAGACGCCGCTGCTCCGCTTCGACTTCGGGCCCGGCGCGGCGGCGCCCGGCTACACCGCCGTGGCCCCCGACACAGCTTTCACGCCGGCGCGCGGCTACGGCTTCGAGCCCGGCGCCAAGCCTGACGCCGTGGTCCGCCCCGACGGCGATCCCTTGACGGGTGATTTCATCACGAGCGCCGCGCCGTTTCGTTTCACCGCTCGCGTGCCCGCCGAGGGCAACTACCGGGTGACCGTCACCCTCGGCGACGCCGCCGGCGAATCCACCACCACCATCAAAGCCGAGCTGCGGCGGCTGATGGCGGAAAACATCACGACCCGCGCGGGCGCGTTCACACGCGTGACCTTCATCGTCAACACCCGCACGCCCCGCATCGCGCCGCGCCCCGGCCTCGCCGCCGGCGAGGTCCGGCTCAAGGTCCCGCGCGAAAGCGTGCAGGAAGCGTGGGCGTGGGACGACGCCCTCACGCTCGAATTCTCCGGCCGCCACCCCGCCGTCTGCGCCGTCGCGATTGAGCCGGCGGACGTGCCGACGATTTTTCTCCTCGGCGATTCCACCGTCTGCGATCAGTCGCAGGAGCCTTACGCCGCGTGGGGCCAGATGTTCGCGCGCTGGTTCCAGCCCGTCGTCGGCATCGCCAACCACGCCGAGTCCGGCGAGACCTACCGCGACTCCCTTGGCCGCCGCCGCCTCGACAAAATCCTCAGCGTGCTGCGCCCCGGCGACTGGCTGATCATGCAGTTCGGCCACAACGACCAGAAGCAAATCGCCGCTGGCACCGGCGGCCCGTTCACCACCTATCCGGCCGAAATCAAAAAACACGTCGAGGCCGTGCGCGCGCAGGGCGGCCACGTCATCATCGTCTCGCCGATGGAGCGCCGCAGCTTCGACGCCGCCGGCAAAGTCCGCCCCTCCCTCGCCGACTACGCCGCCGCCTCGCAACAAGTCGCCCAAGAACTCGGTGCCCCCTTCATCGACCTCAACGCCCGGAGTAAACCCTTCTACGAAGCGCTGGAGGCACGCGGCCCGGAGTATTCACGCCGCGCCTTCGCCGGTCAGGACAACACCCACCACAACAACTACGGCAGCTACCAACTCTCCCGCGCCGTCGCCCAAGCCATCCGCGCCCAACACCTCCCCCTCGCCTCCTGGCTCGTCGCGGATTTTCCCGGCTTCGACCCCGCCCACCCCGACGATCCGGAAAACTTCGCCGTCCCCTCCAGCGGCAACTTCACCAACGAGCGGCCGCTGGGGGACGAGGGTCGCTAAATCGAGCGGGCAACATACCCAAGCGCGGAGCGGACAAGTTAAACTTTCCGCAGCGAAGCACGTCAGTCGCGGGCATGGATTATCTCGTCGCGCCTCGGTCGCCCATTGTTCAGGGCTAGGCTTCACCCCTACCCCTGATGCCCCCCCCTGCGCCGCGTTTTCTGCCCGTCCTGCTGCTGCTCTTCGTCGGCAGCGGGGGCGCGGCGCTCATCTACGAAATTGTTTGGCTGCAAATGCTGCAGCTCGTGGTCGGTTCGTCGGCGGTGTCTCTGGCCGTGCTGCTCGGCACGTTCATGGGCGGCATGTGCCTCGGCAGCCTGCTGCTGCCGCGCTTCGTCTCGGCGGGCCACCATCCGCTGCGGGTCTATGCGCTGCTCGAAATCGGCATTGCCGTCGCCGGGGTCGTGATTCTGTTTGCGATGCCGGTGGTGGGACGGCTCTACACCTCACTCGTCGGCCACGGCCTGCCGGGGATGTTGCTGCGCGGGGCGGTCGGAGCGCTTTGCCTGCTGCCGCCAACGATTTTGATGGGCGCGACGCTGCCCGCCGTCGCGCGCTGGGTGGAGACCACGTCGCGCGGCGTTTCGTGGCTCGGCGTTTTCTATGGTGGCAACACCGCCGGCGCGGTCCTCGGCTGCATGGTCGCCGGATTCTATCTGCTCCGCGTGTATGACGGCGCGACGGCAACCTGGTGCGCGGTCTCCCTGAATCTTGCCGTCGCCGCCGGCGCGTGGATGCTCAGCCGCAGCCCCGCCTCAAAATCCAGCCTGCGTCACGCTCCCGCCGACAACGCCGGCCAAACGTCCGCCGCACGCACCGACTCCGCCGCGCCCGCTTCGCCGTCCACAATCGATCGGCCCATCCTCATCGCGATTGGGCTCTCCGGATTTTGCGCGCTTGCGGCCGAGGTCGTGTGGACGCGCGCCCTCTCATTGTTGCTGGGCGCGACGGTTTACACGTTCTCGATCATTCTCGCCGTGTTTCTGACCGGGCTCGGGCTCG
>JBDSGI010000638.1:0-3063 GCA_039919035.1 Opitutaceae bacterium | reverse complement strand
TCCGCGACGTCATTATCAACTCGAATGTCCTCTTTGAGGACGGGAAATTCATCCACACGCGCTGCTTTACCCGCGACATCACCGAGCAGAAGCTCGCCGAGGCCGCCCGGGGGCGACTGGCCGCCATCGTGGATTCGTCGAACGACGCCATCATCGGCAAGACGCTGGAAGGAATCATCACTAGCTGGAACTCCGGCGCGGAAAAGGTTTTTGGCTACTCCGCCACCGAAGCCCTCGGCCAGTCCATCCTCATCGTGATCCCGCCAGAGCGTCACAGCGAGGAACCCGAGATTTTGGCCCGAATCGGACGGGGTGAGAGTGTGACTCCTTTCGAATCGGTCCGGCTGCGGAAAGATGGCGCGCGCATTGCCGTCTCGGCCACCATCTCCCCGGTCAAGGACGCCGCCGGCAACGTGATCGGCGCCTCCAAAGTCGCCCGCGACATCACCGAGCGCAAGCGGACGGAGGAAGCCCTGCGGGAGTCGCACGAGCGCACGGCCAACATTCTGGAGAGCATCACCGACGGATTTTGCGTCCTGGATGCGAATTGGGGCTTCACCTATTTGAACGGCCAGGCGGAGAAAATTTTGCAGCCGCTGGACCGGCCGCGCGCCAGCCTCCTGGGCCGGAATCTGTGGTCGGAGTTCCCGGACTTCGTCGGCACCCTCGTCGAGAAAAATTTCCGCCGCGCGCTCACTGACCAGACGACCGTGCACTTTGAAATGTTTTATCCCCCGCTCGCCGCGTGGCTGCAGCTGCGGGCCTACCCGTCGCGGAATGGGCTGTCAGTTTACTTTCAGGACATCAGCGGGCGCAAGGAGGCCGAAAAGCTCTTGCAGCGGTATCGCCTGTTGGCGGAAAAAGCCCGCGACATTGTCTGGATGGCTCGGCTCGACGGAGAAATCGTCGAAGTCAACCACGCCGCCGTCGAGGCTTACGGTTACAGCCGCGACGAATTTTTGCGCATCAATCTCCGCCAATTGCGCGACCGCTCCACCCTGCCGCAACTGGCCGCCCAACTCGAAAAGGCCGCGGCGGGCGGCAACCATTATGAAACCCTCCATGTCCGCAAAAACGGCACGATATTTCCCGTCGAAGAAAACGTCACCAGTGCGGAAGTGGGCGGCGAAACGCTGATTTTGAGCATCGTCCGCGACATCACCGAACGCGTGGACGCCAGCGCCGCCCTGCGCGAAAGTGGGGAGCGCTTCCGGACGATGGCCGACAACATGGCCCAGTTCGCCTGGATGGCGGACGCCAGCGGTTGGATTTTTTGGTATAATCAGCGCTGGTTCGACTACACCGGGACCACCCTCGAGGAAATGCAGGGCTGGGGCTGGAAAGCCGTGCAGCATCCCAGTCACGTGGACCGCGTGGTGGAAAAGTTCGCGCACCGCATCCAGACGGGCTAGGTCTGGGAGGACACGTTCCCCCTGCGCGGCCAGGATGGGACCTACCGCTGGTTTCTCTCCCGCGCGGTGCCCATTCGCGATGCGGGCGGAAACATTCTCCGCTGGTTTGGAACCAATACCGATGTGACCGAACAACGTGACGCCGCCGAAGCGCTGGAGGCGGCTTTGCAAAAAGTCGAGGCGGCCTCGCGGGCGAAAGATGACTTCCTCGCGTCCCTCAGCCACGAACTGCGCACGCCGCTGACCCCCGTGCTCCTGAGCGCCGCCGGCCTGCGCGACGACGAGCGGCTGCCCGCCGAGGTCCGCGAGCAGCTTGCCATGATGGAGCGCAATGTCGTGCTGGAGGCGCGGCTCATCGACGACCTCCTCGATGTCACGATGATCGTGCGCGGCAAACTCCCGCTCCGTCCCGAGCCGTGCGACGCCCACTCCCTCATCGGCCTCGCCCTGGAAATGGTGCGGCACACCGCCCGCGAGAAGGGCATCGTCATTGAGTGCGACTTCGCCGCGCCCTACTCCGGGCTCACGGCCGACCCCGCGCGCTTGCAGCAGGTGATTTGGAATCTATTGCGCAATGCCGTGAAATTCACGCCGGAGCACGGCCGGATTTCCATCGCCACGCGCAACGAGACCAGTCGCACGGGCGCGCAGCGCCTGCACATCAAGGTCGTCGACACCGGCGTCGGCATCGAGCGGGCGCATCTCGCGCAAATTTTCCGCCCCTTCGATCAAGGCGGGCACAACGACAGCCACCGCTTTGGCGGCCTCGGCCTCGGCCTCGCGATCGCCCGTGCGATCGTTGAACTGCACGGGGGCATCATCAACGTCCAGAGCGACGGCGTGAATCGCGGGGCCACCTTTTCCGTCATTCTGCCCGATGCGCTGGAGCCTCCCTCGGGCCTGACGGGCGGCAATGAGCCGGTCGCCGCCGCTTCGCCGGCCCCTCCCGACCGTGCCCCCCAGTCCGCGGCCCCCGTCTCCCTCCGCCTCCTGGTCGTCGAAGATCACGAGAGCACCCTCAAGACTCTCACCCTGCTGCTGCAACGCGATGGTCACCGCGTCGTCACCGCCCGGACCGTCGCGCTCGCGCTCGAAGCGGCGGCAGGCAGCCCGTTTGACCTCGTCCTCTCCGATCTCGGCCTGCCCGACGGCACGGGCAACGAGCTGATGGAAAAATTGCGGGCCAACTACGGTCTGCGCGGCGTGGCGCTGAGCGGCTACGGCATGGAGGAGGACCTCGCGCGCTCGCGCCAAGCCGGCTTCTCCGCCCACATCGTGAAGCCCATCTCGATCGCGGAGCTGCGGCGCGTGCTCGCCACGCTCGCGCCGGCGGGAAAATAACGGCGCAAACTCCGTCACCTCTTCTGCCCTCGACAATATCCCCCGGCCCACAAATTTCGTGCCCTCCCCTCCGCTCCTGGCAAAAAACGGCATAGGTGTTCGTTCCCTCGCGTGGAAGGCCAGCTCACGATGAAAAAGCCCGGCAAAATCGTCCCGAAGATTTCGCGGCCGCGGGGCGCCCCGGCGGCGAATGCCTCGTCGCCGGCCGCGGCGGAAAAGCATACGCCCGCCGGGCACCCGTCCTTTCCCATTGTCGGCCTCGGTGCCTCGGCGGGCGGGCTGGAAGCCTTGACTGAACTCTTCAAACACC
>JBDSGI010000637.1:0-2539 GCA_039919035.1 Opitutaceae bacterium | reverse complement strand
TTCGGCGGCGGCGGCGACACGCGGTCGAATTCCGCCCGGATATATTGATCGTAGCCCGTGATCGTGAGGCCGGCGGGAAACGGATATTGGAGATACTGCACAACCCACATGCGCCCGCGATCGTCGAACTTCACGTCGATTGGTTGCCGGATCACAGGTTCGCTCGCGACCAGCTCGATCGCGTAGCCCTCGGGCACCACGAGGTGCCGCGTGCTCTCATTTGGCGGCAGCACCTGCACCTGCCCGGATAAATCCTGCCCGGCGGTTTTGAAAGTCTTCACGAATTCCTCCAGCCCGGGCGCGAAACGCGGCGCCTCGGCGGCGTGAACTACGCCGGACCAGGCGAACACGAAGGTGGCAACGACAGGAAAACGCGGCCGAAATGAGCGGGGCATTGGACGAGCATAGGTTTCAGGTCCGGGGCTTCAATCTCAGTGAATGGGTAACTGCGGTTATTCTAGGCCTGATGTGGAAAATCGTCAGACGTATGTGTGCGGACCAGTCTTGTTCGCCCCCAGCCAGGAACCAAGGTTCCGCGCATCGCTTTCCCCGCGACCTTCGCGCCACACCTGTTGAGCGGCGCAAATCCCCGCCCCATTTTTTCGTCGCCCCTTCACCCGCTCTCCTTCGCTCGCCATCTCGCGACTAATTCCGCCTGCCACCGGCTTCTCGCCCCTCGCAGACGTTCGATCGCTGCTAATATTTCCCTCGCTCATCTCCCTCCCATGAAAAGCCCCGTCCAGTCTCACCGCCCCGTCCCCGCGCTCCTCGCGCTGCTTGCATTTGTCTTAATCCTCGCCCTCCCGCTCCAGGGCCAGGCCGTCGGCGGCACCATTGAGGGTCGCGTGATCAACGCCACCACCGGGCGCTACCTCGTCAACGCCCGCGTGACCGTCGACGGCACGGCGCTTGAGGCGTTCACCGACGAGGTCGGCGCCTACCGTCTGGCCGGCGTGCCCGCCGGTCGGGTCACGCTCAAGGCGTTTTTCACCGGTCTCTCTCCATTTTCCGATCAAGTGATGGTCGTCGCGGGTCAAATCGCCTCCCGCGAGGTGGCGCTCGCTCCGCCGGGCGCCGGGGCCGCGGCCGACACCGTCAAGCTCGACGCCTTTGTCGTCGCCACCGGCCGCGAGATGGACGCCGCCGCGCTGGCAATCAATGAACAGCGCTTCGCCTCCAGCGTGAAAAACGTCGTCTCCACCGATGAATTTGGCGCGGTCGCCGAAGGCAACGTCGGTGAATTCCTTAAGTTCCTCCCCGGCGTCTCGGTCGACTACGTGGGCGGTAACGCCCGCTCGATCTCCATCAACGGCGTGCCGCCGGACAATGTGCCGGTCACCCTCGGCGGCCTGAGCATGTCCAGCTCCAGCGGCGACGGCGGTCGCGGCCGCTCGTTCAACATGGATTTCTTTTCCACCAACAATCTTTCCCGCGTCGAGATCGAATACTCCCCGACGCCGGAATCGCCCGGCTCCGCGCTCGCCGGCACCGTGAATATGGTTCCACGCAGCGCCTTCGAGCGCACGAAGCCGGTCTTCAACTATTCCGTTTCCGCGTTGCTGCGGGACAACAACAAGAGCCTCGATGCCACGCCCGGCCCGCGCGGTCACGCCACCAACAAGATCCGCCCCGGCGCCGATTTCAGCTACACCGCGCCCGTCAGCAAATCCTTCGGCTACACGGTGTCGGCCGGGACTGCGTCCCAATTCTCCCCGCAGGATACGCCCGTCGCGCTGTGGCGCGGGGCGAGCGCGGTGACCAACGGCGTCGCGTTTCCTCATACCACGCCCGACCAGCCTTACCTGTCACGCTATTCCTTCGAGGACGGTGGCAAGTTTACGACCCGGCTTTCGCTCGGCGTGACGCTGGATTTTCGCCTGTCCGAGCGCGACCGCATCGCGCTGGGTTTCCATGCCGCCCGCACGACCATCGGCTACTACAACAAGGCCCTCGTCTTCCAGATCAACCAGGTCGACCCGGCGGCATTTTCGACCACGTCCACGCGCAGTCGCGTCGGCACCGCCGAACTCAGCCTCGCTTCCGAGGGCCGCGAGCGTGTGAACAAAACCGCCATGCCTACGCTCTTCTGGTTTCACCGCGGCCCGGTCTGGAAATTCGAGGCCGCCGGCAGCTACTCTTCCAACGTCAACAACCACGTCGACGTGCGGGTGGGTCGCTTCTTCAACGCCACCTCCCGCCGCACCGGCCTGACGATGGCGTTCGACGATATTCAGTCTGAATATCCTGGCCGCCCCAATCGTATCTCCGTGACCGACGGAGCCACCGGCGCCGTCGTCGATCCTTACAGCCTCGCCTCCTACTCACTGGCGACCGCCAACAGCACCGAAAGCGTCATCGCCGATCTGCGCCGCAACGCCTACTTCACCGCGAGTCGCGACTTCCGCGGCGCGATTCCCTTTTCCCTGAAATCGGGCGTCAACTGGCTCGTCTCCCAGCGCGACAACGCCTTCAGCCAGCCCACGTATAATTACGTCGGCGCCGACGGCCGGGCCAGCACGACCCCGGTGGGCAACGACGA
>JBDSGI010000636.1:0-3012 GCA_039919035.1 Opitutaceae bacterium | reverse complement strand
CGTGTTTGATGATCAATACATCTGCACCGGCGGGCAGCTCTTCGAGCTGATCGTTGGGCACGACCGCATGCTGGGAGATTTGCGGCCGGCGGCGTATACGAAGCTGGGCTTTTCGGCCTCGACACTCTGCTGCCATCCTTACGACATCTGCACCGCGCTCATCGCGCAGGAGGCGGGCTGTATCATCGAAGCGCCGGAGGGCGGACCACTGCGATCACCGCTCGATACGACGACTCCCGTCGCGTGGATGGGCTACGCCAACGTCTCGCTTGCGCGCCGCGTTCGCCCGGTGTTGCGGCGCATCATGGCGCGCCACTTCTGAACGTTTAGAGCAGCTGCGACACTTCGGCGAACCAGCGCAGGACCGGGCCGCGAAACACCAGAAAGTAGGCCGCGCCGGCGATCGCGAGCATCGGGCCGAACGGCACGTGGGCGCCGAAGGCGAGTGGGGTCGCTTCGCCCTCCGGCGTCTCCGAGGGCGGGGCGACGTTGGCGCGTCGGCCGGTTGATTTTTCCCAGACCCACGCCGCCGCAAACCACACTGTGCCGACCAGCGCGCCGCCGAACATCGCAAACACCGCGCCCTGCCAGCCGCAGAACGCCCCGATGGCGCCGACAAATTTCACATCGCCAAATCCCATCGCTTCCTTGCGCAGCAGCACTTCGGCCAGCAGCAGAATCCAGAGCACGAGGCCCGAGCCCAGGAACAGGCCTTGGAGCGACGTCGTCACTGCGCGCATGCTGTCGAGCAGGTAGACGCCGCTGTTGTGGCCGTGCAGCGCGGGGATCGCCAGCGACAGCAACACGCCGACGACGCCGAGCCCGATCGTGAACACGTCAGGAATGATCATGTGGTCTAGATCGATAAACGTCGCGGCAATCAGGCTGCTGATAAAAATCCAACCGGCCACCGCGACGAGCGGAGAAAGGTGCAGCCAGCAGACGGTGAACAGCGCTCCGGTCAGGATCTCGACAAACGGATAGCGAAACGAAAACGGCCGACCGCAACAGCGCGCCCGGCCGCGCAGCAGCAGCCACGACAGAATCGGAATATTGTCGTAGAAATGAATCGGCTGGCCGCATCCGCAGTGTGAGCCGGGTGTTACGATCGACTGCTCCTTCGGCACGCGGTAGATCACAACGTTGAGGAAACTCCCCACACACGCGCCAAACACAAAGACCGCCGCCGGGAAGAACCACGGGAAGGCGGCGTTGAACTCGGCGTAGTCGGAAAGCATCGCGGGCGATCTGAACGACGCGCCCGCAAAGCACACGAAGAAAGTGAGGCGGACGCCGAAGCGCTTGGACCTAGCTGGGGGGCGCGGTCATGGCCGCTCGCGCCGCCGCCGCCATGGCCGCGGCGGTCTGTTCCGCCGGCACGCCGCTCCAAATCTCCAGCGCCTTGGCGCCTTGGTGGACGAGCATCGCGAGGCCGTTGGCGCACGGCACGCCGAGTTTGGAGGCGGCCAGCAGCAAGGGTGTCTGCGGCGGATTGTAGATCATGTCGAACACCGCCGCGGGGCGCGGGAGCGCGGCGAGATCAATCGGGAGCGGATCGGCGGGCTTGAGGCCGGCGCTGGTGGCGTTGATGACGAGCGTGCCGGTCGGCAAATCGGGTGGCGGGGTGGCGGGGGCAAAACCGCGCAGCGGGATTTTACCCGCGACCGGCGCGAGCGCGCTAAGGAGGGTGTCCAGATTTTCGCGCGTGCGGTTCGAGACCGTGAGAGAGGCGCAGCCACGCTGGAGGCATTCGACCGCCGCGCCGCGGGCCGCGCCGCCCGCGCCCAGCAAGACGATGTGCGCGCCGGCGAGATCGCGCCCGAGTGTTTCGCGGACCGCCGTCGCGAGGCCATAGCCGTCGGTGTTGTGGCCGCGCCAGCCGCGCTCGGTCCAGAGCAGCGTGTTGACGGCGCCGACCGTCCGCGCCGCCGGATCGACCTGGGCCACGCGGTCGAATGCGATGACCTTGTGGGGCACGGTGAGGTTTATGCCGCGGAATTTTTTCGCGTGCAGCAGCTCAAGCGCGCGGGGCAGGTCGTCAGGGTGAACTTCGAAGCGAAAGTAGCGCCAGGCGGCGTAACGTGGATCGGTGTGCGTCAGCTCGGCGAGCGCGGCGTTGTGCATCGCCGGGCTGATGGAATGCTTGATCGGGCGGCCGAGCACGGCGAGCGACGTGCCGGGCTGAGACCATGATTCGAGATCGCGCAGAGAGAGGACGGCGGAGTTTTCGATTTTCGATTTCAGACTTTCGATTGAGACAGCGGCGGAGGCGGCGCGCCAAATCCAAAATCGAAATTAGCCGAGGCAAAACGCCGCCTATTCCGCCGCGTTCTTCGCGTAGGTTGAATCGAACTCCTCGACGAAACCCGCGAAGAGCCGGGCGCGCGGCATGTCGCCGGCGGCAGTGTAGTGGTTCACGAGATTGCGGCAACTGCGGCAGAGCACCTCGCGGACGGGAGTCGGCGTCAGATCGGTGAGCTTGGGCGTGACGTGATTGGAGCGCAGGAGGTCGAAAATCTCGTCGGGGTCGCGAAACACCCCGCGGTCGAAGGGATCGATGAAGAACGGGAGTTCGTCGAGGAAGCAGCCGACGATGAAGTGGCCGGGCAGCCCAACGGGATCGAGCTCCATTCCGAGCCGGCGGGCGACGAGGAGATAGACCACGCTGAGCGAGAGCGGAATGCCGGTGCGGCGCTCGAGCACCTGATCGAGGAAGCTGTTCAGCGGGTCGGTGTAGTTTTCGACGTTGCCGTGAAAACCCCATTCGTGAAAAAGCACGCGGTTGAGGACGCGGCATTTCTCGCGCGCGGAGCTCGGTTCGACGATCAGTTCGCGGCAGCGCGCGGCGATGGCATCGAGCTGGGTGCAGCACCCGCCGACATCGAGGCGGGGAGAGACGGTGCGGGCGAGCAGGAGCGCGCCGCTTTCCAGCTCGTAGTTCAGCGAGCGAATGAAGGAGATAAACTCCGCCGCCGGATCGGTGAGGTTGAGTTCGCCGAGAAACCAAGCGGC
>JBDSGI010000635.1:0-3028 GCA_039919035.1 Opitutaceae bacterium | reverse complement strand
CAGGATATCGTTTGTCCTTATGAAGAGAATGGGGCCATCATGAAGGAGCGTTATGAAAAACTCGGTGGATCCATTCAAATTATTTTTGAAGAGAAAGGGCACCATCCGCATGGCCTGAAAGATCCGAGACCGGTTATCGAATTCATCAAGAAGCATACAAATAGGCGTTAGAAACGAAAAGCAGAGCGAACTATAGATAGGGGTCTCGAATAGGGGAAGTGGTCACCCGCAGACGCCAAAGTCATTATTAAAAACAAGAAAGTGAAAGAAGCCAAATGAACTGTCACATCCCCCATTCAAAGCTCCCTTTTCCTCCGGCCGTTGCCCTCTTCCTCGCGGCGCTTGCCGTCCTGCACGCCGCGGATGCGCCGAAGCAGAAACCCAACATCATCATCATCCTCGCCGACGACCTCGGCTACGGTGACGTGCAGTCTTACAACCCGGAGCGCGGGAAGATTCCCACGCCGGGCATCGACAAATTCGCGGCGCAGGGAATGCGCTTCACGGACGGGCACTCGTCCTCGGCTGTCTGCACGCCATCGCGCTACTCCCTGCTCACGGGCCGCTATTCTTGGCGCTCACGACTTCAACACGGCATTCTCGGACTATTCAAAGAGCCGCTCATCGCGCCGGATCGCATGACCATCGGCACCCTCGCGAAACAGCAGGGCTACCGCACCGCCGCGATAGGCAAATGGCATCTGGGCATGGACTGGCCCTTCTCGCAAGAGCAGCGCAAATTCCTAGTCGGTCCGACAAAAGCCGGCCAACCCGATGAACCAACGCCAGAGCACCTCGCGGCATGGCAGGCGGTTTTCACCAAACCCATTTCAGGCGGGCCGACGGCACGCGGTTTCGACACCTTTTTTGGAACCGACGCGCCGAACTTTCCGCCGTTTTGTTTCATCGAAAACAACCGCACGCTGGGCGTGCCAAGTGAGTTTCTTCCGCGTCAGCTCAAGGACGGCAGCCTCGCCTGTTCGCCAGGGCCCGCTCTGAAGGGCTGGAAGCTCGAGGACATCCTGCCCACCGTTGGCGAGCGTGCGGCGCAGTTCATCACCGAGCGCGCGGCGAAGGCGGAACCGTTTCTGCTCTACCTGCCGCTCACCTCGCCGCACACGCCGCATGCGGTGTCCGACACGTGGAGAAACAAAAGCGGCCTCAACACCTATGCAGACTTCGTGATGGAGACCGATGCCATCATCTCCCGCGTGCTCGACGCGCTGGATAAAAGCGGCGCGGAGAAAAACACGCTCGTCATTTTGACATCGGACAACGGCTGCGCGCCCCACGGCGCGGAGTTGGAGGCGAAGGGCCACTACCCGAGCGGTCCCCTGCGCGGCTACAAATCCGACGCGTGGGAGGGCGGACATCGCATCCCGTTCATCGTGCGCTGGCCGGGCGTGGTGAAGCCCGGCTCGGTGTCCAGCCAACTCGTCTCGCAAGTGGATTTGTTCGCCACCTTCGCAGAGATTCTCGGCGCGAAGCTTCCGGAGAATGCCGCCGAGGACAGCTTTAGCCTGCTGCCCCTGTTCAAGGGCGTGGACAGGCCCGTGCGCGAAAACGTCGTGTGCACCTCTCACGGTGGCGTCCCGGCCCTGCGTCTCGGTTCTTGGAAATACATTGCCGATCCCGGCTCGGGCGGCTGGGGAAAAGGCGGCGACTCATCGCAGCCCGTCCAGCTTTTCAACCTCGCCGACGATCTCGGTGAAACCCAAAACCTCGCCGCCGCCATGCCTGAGAAAGTCGCCGAGATGAAGGCGCTCTTGGAAAAGCTCATCACCCACGGACGCAGCACGCCCGGCGTGAGCCAGAAAAACGATGTCGCGGTGGTGCGCTATCCGCGTGAACCCGCGAAGAAGGACGGCACGAAAAAAACCGCCACCAAGCCCACCACTTCAGAACCCAGAGACTAACGACGAGGAGGAGTAAACCGGCAACAATCGACCTTGATTGTCTGTATCCGTCGAAACCCACCTGACTCTCCCGATGAAATATCCGGCCTCCCTCCTCCTCGTCTCACTCTCCGCTTTCGCCGCCTCGGTAAAGGCGGATGTGAGACTGCCCACCCTGTTTTCCGAACACGCCGTGCTCTTGAGCGGTGCCGCCGTCCCCGTGTGGGGCTGGGCGGATGCGGGAGAAAAGGTGGACGTGTCATTTGCCGGTCAGACGAAATCCGCGATGCCGGATGCCAGTGGCAAATGGAGGGTGAAGCTCGATGCGCTGAAAGCCGATGCGAAGCCGCAGGAACTCACCGTGAAGGGAAAGAACACGCTGACGGTGAAGGACGTCCTCGTCGGCGAAGTATGGTTGGGCTCCGGTCAGTCGAACATGGCGATGAAAGTGAGCGGATCGAATGACTTCGGGAAAGAGCAGGCCGCAGCAAATCTCCCGCAGGTGCGGATGTTCACCGTCGCGTCGGAAGCGTCGGCCAAGGCGGAGCAAGACTGTATCGGCACATGGGTCTTGTGCTCGCCGGAGACGGTCGGTGAATTCTCCGCGACGCTCTATTTTTTCGGCCTGGAAATCCATAAAACAATCGGCGTTCCCACTGGCCTGATCCATTCGTCCGTTGGCGGCACGCCCATTGAGGCGTGGACGGCCGCCGAGGTGCAGCCTCGATCTGCAGCGGCGAAGAAGAAGGGTGCAACTCCCAATGCCGAAGCGGCAGCCCCGTCTGCGCCTCCAGTTCCCCGTGCAGAGCCCGTCGGGAAAGAGGCGATCGGCGGGCTTTTCAACGGCAAGATCGCACCACTCATCCCCTACGCCATCCGCGGCGCGATCTGGTCTCAGGGCGAAAATAACGCAAAAAGGGAAGCGGCGATACCACGCTATCATCAACAACTCACGCTCCTGATCACCGATTGGCGTGAGCGCTGGGGCAGTGAGTTCCCGTTTGCTTGGGTGCAGTTGCCAAACTTAGAGAGTCCGCACAACCGATGGACGCTCATGCGCGAGCAGACACTGAAGGCGCTCAACGTGCCAAAGACCGGCATGGCCATCTCCATCGACATCAACACCGACATCA
>JBDSGI010000634.1:0-6899 GCA_039919035.1 Opitutaceae bacterium | reverse complement strand
CCCATCAGCGTCGCGCCGGGCATTTTGCAGCGTGGCGCCCTGGCCAACGGACATTTCGCGAAAATGGCTCCGTAAATTTCTGGCCTGATCTGGCTTGCCGCTTCCCGCGATGTTTCCCTCCCTTGGGCTCTCATGCGGATTCTCATCGTCGACGATCAGCGCACCATTCGTTTGACCACGGCCCAGGCCATCAAGGCGGAGGGGCACGAGGCCCAGACGGCGGACAGCGGCCGCGTGGCGCTGCTGAAACTGCAGGAGGACCGCTTCGATCTCGTCGTGCTCGATCTGCATATCGAGGGCGAGGCGGACGGGCTCGACTACATCGCGAAGCTGCTCAAGAGCGCGCCCGGCATCGCGGTGGTGATCTGCACGGCGCACGCGAGCATCGACACGGCGGTCGAGGCGATGCGGCGCGGCGCAATCGACTACCTGGAAAAGCCCTTCACGCCCGAGCAGCTGCGCACGGTGCTGGCCCGGGTGGAGCGCACCCAGCGCCTGAAACAGCGCGCCGAGGGTCTGGCCGATCAAGTGGCGCGCACGGCGCCGGCGGCGGATTTTTCGACGGAAGATCCGGGGATGAAAATCGTGGTAGAGGTTGTGGAGCGCGCCGCGGGCACGCGGGCCACCGTGCTTATCCTCGGGGAAAACGGCACCGGCAAGACCCAGCTGGCGCGCCACATCCACGCCCTCAGCGCCGTGGCGGATGGCCCGTTTGTGACCGTGAGCTGCCCGAGTCTCTCGCGCGAGCTGCTGGAGAGCGAACTTTTCGGCCACGTGGCGGGCGCATTTACCGGCGCGGTGAAGGACCGGTGGGGCAAGGTTGAGGCCGCGCGCGGCGGCACGCTGTTTCTCGACGAGATTGGCGAACTGCCGGCGGAGCTGCAGCCCAAGCTCCTGCGCCTGTTGCAGGAGCGCGCCTATGAGCGCGTGGGCGATACGAAGACGCGCCTCGCCGATGTGCGCGTGATCGCCGCGACCAACCGCGATCTCGGGGCGGCGGTGAAGGCCGGCGCTTTTCGCGAGGATTTGTTTTACCGGTTGAACGTGATCGCCGTCACCGTGCCGCCGCTGCGCGAGCGGCCGGCCGACCTCGCGCGGCTGGCGAAAAGCTTCCTGCGCTTTTTCGCCGCGGATGCGGGCCGCGCCGTGCAGGCATTCAGCGCGCCGGCATGGACGGCGGTGCGCGCGCATCCGTGGCCGGGCAACCTCCGCGAGCTGCGTAACGCGATCGAGCGCGCGGTGATTTTAGCGCGCGGCGAGCAGATCGAGCTCGGCGATTTGCCGGCCGAACTCGCCGCCGCGCGGACCACCGCGGTGGAGCTGGGCGCGCTGGTATCGCTCGACCGGCTCGAACAAGAGCACGCGCGGCGGGTCATCGCCCGCAGCGTGAAACTGGAAGAAGCCGCCGGTGTGCTGGGCATCGACCTCGCCACGCTTTATCGCAAACGCAAGCGCTGGGCCGCCGGGGATAAACCAGAGTCCGCCGTCGCGGACGACGTCCCATGAGGCGATGGAGTTTTATCTCCGGTCTCACCATCATCCTGCTGCTGCTATTGCTGATGGCGGGCCATGCCGTGTGGACGGCGCGCAGCCTCACCGGCGAAATTGACCGCATCATTGCCAATAATTTCGAGACGGTGCGCGCGATGCGGAGCGTGCGACTGGGGGTCGGGAAGATCGATTCGCAGTATCGCACCGCCACGGCGGTGACAGAGATCACGCGCGAGCGGGGATTGTTCGACGTCGAACGCGCCGAGATCACGAAGAAGCTCGAGGCCGCCCAATTCTCGGCGACCGGACCGGCCGAGGTGGCCGCGCTCCATCGGCTGGCCGCCCTGATGAAGGACTATTTCACGCTCCATGAGGAGTATTTCGGCCTCGAGCGCTTCGAGGGCGAGCGGTTCAAGCGGCTCACGCGCAACCTGGCCCAGGCGGCGACAGACATCACGGAGGCAGTGGGGAAGGTCCAGGACCTAAACGAGACCGCCGTGATGGAACGGCGCGCCGTGGCGGCGCACAAGGGCGAGCAGGCCATCGCCGTAGCGGTTGGCATCGCGATATTCTCGCTCGGCATCTATGTTTGGACTTCGGTGCGGCTGACCCGCGCGCTGTTCGTGCCGCTGCGGCAGCTGCGCGATTCGATCATGAAGGTGGGTCAGCGTCAGTTTGATCGGGTCGGGCCGCTGCAGGGCGGCGAGGAACTCGAGCAGATTGCGCAGACGTTTAACCAAATGGCCGGCGAGCTGCGGGCCTATGTGGCGGAGAGCGATCACCAAGTGGTGGAGGCCAACCGCGTGAGCCGCGCCATCCTTGAGGCGCTGCCCTATCCGGTTTACATCGTAAACGAGGAATACGCGGTGCGGCTGAAGAATCCCCAGGCGGTGGCGTTGTCCGCCGAGCTGGGAATTTCCGGCCAGCTGCCCGGGCCGGTGCGCCAGTGCATCGATGAGGCCGCGGCACTCGGATGCGATCTGGTGGGCGACGATCTGCACCGGGCGGTGGAAATTCCCCGGCCCCAGTCCGCGCCCGGCGCGACCCCGACTTACCTGCCGCAGGTTTTCCGCATGGCCGCGGCGCCAGGCGCGACGCCGGGCTGGGCGGTCCTGCTGATGGATGTGACCAAGCTCCGGCAGTTCGATCTCGCGAAGACCAAGGCCATTTCAACCATCGGGCATGAGGTAAAAACCCCCGTGACGAGCATCCGCCTGGCGCTGCATCTCCTGCTGGAGGAAAAAATCGGGGCGCTCACGCCCGATCAGCGCGAGTTGATCGTGGCGGGCCGGGACGATTGCGAGCGGCTGCTGACGGTGTTGCAGGCGTTGCTCGAGTTGGCGCGGTTCGAGAGCGGGCGCATCGTGATGAAGCTTAGTCCGACGCCGCCGATCGAGCTGCTGGCGCAGGCGGACGCGACGCACGGCGATTATCTTCGCCGGAGTGGAGTGGCGCTGGCAATCGCGCCGGCACCGCCGGATTTGCCGGCGGTGCAGGCCGATGCGATTCACGTCGTGCGGGTGCTGGGGAATTATCTTCAGAACGCCGCCAAATACGGAAGGCCGGGCCAGCCAGTGACACTGTTCGCCGAGGCGCGGGCAGACGGATTTGTCCGCCTGAGCGTGCGTAACCGCACGGAGCGTCCGCTGACGGAGGCGGAGCAGGCGCGCGTCTTCGATCCCTTCTATCGGCGCGCGGGCGAAGGCGCGGAGGGCACCGGCCTTGGCCTCACGATCTGCCGCGAGATCGCGGCCGCGCATGCCGGCCGCGTGGGCGTGTGGGCGAGGGGCGCAGAAGTGGATTTTTACCTCGATCTGCGCACGGTGGCTCAAGCCCCCTCGAACCTTGTCGAACGAAACTTAGGTTAACTTTGATCGAACCGATGACCCACCTTGGTGCCCTGATGCCGCCAGCCGCGAGCGCGACGCCCCGGGCCGGAGTCCCGGGAGAAGGACGCGTGCCCTCCGTGCTGGTGGTAGATGACGAGGCATCGGTGCGGCTGGGATGTGTGATGGCGCTCCGCTCCGACGGGTGGCGGGCCGTGGGCGAGGGTTCGCCCCGCGCCGCGCTGGCCCGCCTCCAAGGGGGGGAACGCTTTGACGTCATCGTGCTGGACTATGCGATGCCCGAACTCGACGGTCTCGCATTCACGAAGGATCTCTATCGGATAAGCCGTCCGTCGATCCTGCTCGCCAGTGCCCATGCGGACGGAACGGTGGTGCGGACCGCGCTGTTACTGGGTATTTGGGATTTTCAAGCCAAGCCGCTTCTCCCGGACGAATTGCGCCGGCGCGTGCGCCGATTGCATACTCGCGCCACTGACGCCGCCACGCCCACGGCTTGGCTGGCGCGGGCGCTGCTATGCTGCCAGCGGTGTGCCTGGGCCGATGCGCTCAAGGAGCTGCAAGCTTGGCCGGAGAAGGAGCGGACCGAGCCGGCGGATTTGATTTTTGGACTCGTCTTCCAGTTGGCCGGCGACGAGGTGAATGCGACGAGAGCCTTCAAGCGCGCCAACTGGCCTCCGGACTGGCAGAGCCGGGACGGGGAGGGCTTTGTGGAGCTGGCGCGGAGGCTGGGTTGATGAAGATGTCCGCACTCCCGCTCACGCGGCGGCGGAGCTTTGCAAATTGTTGGGGGCGGCGACGGCCTCCACGGTTCGCACGGTGAAGCGACGAAGGATATGCGGGCCGAAGGTCGTGGTGAGCGCGACATCCGCCGCGTCGCGTCCGCGAGCCATCACCAAGTGGCCGATCCGGCGGGTGTTGTGGCGCACGTCGAAGGTGTGCCACGCGCCGCCGAGATAGACTTCCATCCACGCGCTGAAATCCATCGCGGCCGGGTCGGGCGGCACGCCGATGTCACCGAGGTAGCCGGTGGCATAGCGCGCTGGGATGTTCTGACAGCGGCAGAGCGCGATCGCGAGATGAGTGAAATCGCGGCACACACCGGTGCGTTCAAGATAGGCGTCGTGAGCCGTGCGGGTCGGCCGCGCGAGCGCGTAGTCGAATCGCAGGTGGCCGTGAACCCAGTCACAGACCGCCTGCACGCGTGCCCAGCCCGGTGCGGCAAAATTGGCGATGGACCATGCGACGGGGCCGAGGAATTCCAAATCGCAATAGCGGCTCGGGAGAAGGAACGGCAAAACGTCCACCGGGAGTTCCGCGACGGGATGTTCGCGGGCGTGGTCGACGATGGGGGCGGGCAGTCCGCTATCCTCGATCGTCGCGGCGCAGGAAAGCTCAAGCAATCCTGACGGGGCGGTAAGTCGCACGCAGCGGTTGCCAAACGAATCGACGAACTCCTCGCGCGGGACATCGGGCGACACCCGCAGCTGCTCGGGCACGAGCAGGCGGGCAGCCAGCTCGGGACGCAGGTGCAGCAGGAAAATGGCGGCGGTCGGTGCGGGAAACTCAAGGACAAGGTCGTAGCCGAAGTCGATGTTCATGACGGCTTGAGAATGAAACCCACCGGGCCGGCCACCGCGGCGGTGGCGGGCGGTGTCGGTGTTGATGGACACGGCACCCCGGGGTGAACGTTGGGTTCGGTTGTGGTGGGACCTGGCCGACGCACTCAGGACGAACGTCGAAAGAAGAGACTGGCGCCGCCGGTAAGCACCCCGATCGCGCCGAGCACGATTAGCCAGATGCTTTTGTTGGTGGGAGCGCCAGACACGGCGTTCGATACCGAGGAGGACATCGAGTCGGCGGCGTTCAGACCGAAGATGAGGAGCACGATGCCGGCGATGAGGATGGCGAGGGCGGGAATTTTGGACGTGACGGTGGAGTTGTTTTTTTGAAAGGGCGGATCGGAGGCGACAACCGACGGAAAATCCCATTAAGAAAAGCGGACGAGTCGCCGCGCGCCCGAGGGCGAACCTATTTGAGCGGACTGCGCCCTTTGATGACGCGGATGATGATCACGACAAGAGCGATGACGAGGAGGAGATGGATGTAGCCGCCCAAGGTGTAGGACGAGACTAACCCGAGCAGCCACAGGACGACGAGGACGATGGCGATGGTTTCAAGCATGATGATGATGGGTTGTTGGTTTGGAGGAGGACCGTAGCATCGCAGCTTTGAAGCCGCGTGCGGGCCCTCGCTACAAACCAGTGTTGGCTATTGGGCTAAAATTCCGGACCTGATTCCCGATTGAAAAGAAGAGGGCATTTGCAATCCGGGCCGAGGCCAGTTTCGCATTTTGCACATCGGGCTTTACGCCGCCGCGAGTTTAAATCGGGAGGTTCCATAGCGGGGTGACTCGAACCACTCAAGGAGCGCGGCCTCGGGCGCGAATTCGGGGCACATCTCGGAGAGCAGCGTTCGGACCCGATTGCGGGCGCGGGCGATGCGGCTCTTGACGGTGCCGACATTGATGCCAAGCGCGGCCCCGATCTCCTCGTAGGATCGATGGAGGATGCTGCGGTGGGTGAGGATTTCACGGTAGCAGTTGGGCAGCCGCTCCATGCAGGTGTTAATCAGCGCGGCAAACTCGTTGGCCGCTGCCGCGCTGGCGGGGTCGAAGTCCAGAGTCGCCACGACATCGGCGACTGTTTCGAGCGACCCTTCCGTCAACGGGCGCTCCAGCGAGCATGTGTCCTGCCGGCGGCGGCGGAAGTGGAACCAGTAGTGGTTGCGGGCCAGATTGACGGCGATTCGCTGCAGCCAGGTGGAGAGGGAGGAATCGCCCCGGAAGTTGGCCAGGGCGCGATGCGCGCGAATAAACGTTTCTTGGGTGATATCCTCCGCGTCGGCGTGCTGGCGCAGGAGAGCGCGGCACGTGAGGTAGATTTTTTCCCGATGGTTGCGCATGATCTCCTCGAACGCTGTTTCGTCGCCGTTTTGGAAGCGCTGGACCAGCTTATCGTCATGCGCGGCCGCGCTCTCGTTTTTTACTGGGCTGCGGGTAAAACTAGAACCCCGCGCCGGCGGGGCGAAAGAGACGCGATTGGCCCGATGGTAGGAGGGAAGACTGTCGTTCGCGGACTTGGATTTCATTTTCGTCGATAGTTATGCTTTGCGCGGTGGCAGAGCTGGGTGGTTGTGCTGAACGCCCGCCCCTTAATCACAGAGCGAGCCAGCGGATCGTCGCTTTAGCGCAAAGCGTTCGATGGTAGGCTGCTGAAAATTCGTTGAGACGCGTCCCAGGACATAGCGGGACGAAAACGCCGTGCATATTGCATTACCGACGGCGGCGATATTCGCGATTCGCCCAACAGGCGGAACGCGCCATGCCGATCGGGCGACCAGAGGGTTCCTCTGCCGCCGATTAATTCTCGAAGTGCTGGCTCAAAGTCAGCCGCACTGAACACCGGGCCGCACGGGCCGTCGGCGTCACATTTTCTTCACCGCATACGCCATGGCGTCGGCAATCTTTTCGAGCTGCTCGTCAGTGTGCATCGCCGAGATGGC
>JBDSGI010000633.1:0-5860 GCA_039919035.1 Opitutaceae bacterium | reverse complement strand
AGCCGACGAGATTTTCGCCTCGATTTTCCTTCTGGTGAATCGTCACGGGCCAGCCGGGAAATTGATTCGAGGCTTTCCCGTCGGTGGCATCGACGAGGAAGCGGAACGACTCGATGTGATAGGTCTTCTTCGCGAGGTCGAAGGTCACGAAACCGAAACCGCTGCCCTTCTCTTGCGCTTTGTCGTAGCGGTTCGGCGCCTTGCCGACGACGGGATTGCCGACGGCATAAACATAAACCTTGTTGCCGAAGGCATCGATAAACTCGCCGGTGTCGGCCAAGCCGTGTTTCGGGCGTTTGGTGTGCGGAATCTTCATTTCATCGGCGCGCCACCAGCGCGGATAGCCGACAGCGATCGCGGGCGGGCAAAAGGACCACATGCCGTCGCGCTGTTGCGCGGTGCCATACTGCGCGAGGGTGGTGATGTGCTGGTCGCCGTTGATGTGCAGGGCCATCGCCGGACGCAGAATGTCGACGGCGCGGTTGCGGGGCGTCTGCGGCCAGGCGCCCGAGTCGAGGTCGGCCTTCAGATAACCGTCGTAGCCGCCGTGGTGCGTGGCGATGGCGGCGAAAACGGTCTGGCTGAGCACGGCCTTGAGCGAGTGGCCGCGCCAATCCTGCGCCCATTTTTTCAGGAAAGCCTCCTGCCGGTCGCCGAGCAGAACGAGTCCTGGTTTGTCGAGCACGAGGCAGTCGAAATTCGGGCTCTCCACATGGTCCGCGCGCTCGCTGTCCGTTTTGACGTGCTCTGGACCGCTCTTCCATTGCCGGTCCGCGATGATCGCGAAACCGACGCCGCCATAGACCATGTTGCCGTAGTAAACGCTGATGCCCTGTTGCACGGGCGTCGGATCAAATGGATCGGGGTGATGTGCGACGTTGGTGCGGTGGACGACGTTGACCATCGCCGCGGGCTCGATGTAGCCGCCGGAGGAGGAGGCGCCGGGGTCGGCTTCGGCGTTGCGCATCTTCGCGCCGGCTTCGCCCCAAAAGTTTCCCTGAAACACATCGTGATCGTCGGGCAGGCAGAGCGTGGGGGCGTGCCGCATCGCGTTGCGGAAGGCCCAGCCAAACTGGTAGAACTTGCGCAGGTAATTCAGAATCGCGCGCGGCGCCGGCTCGCGGATGATCCCGAAGCCGCCGTGGCTCTCGTAGATTTGGTCGCCGGAGAAAAACACGAGATCGGGGTCCAGCTTGGCGACGTTGTTCGCCACGGGAGCATAGGGGAAGCCGTAGTCGTTCTGGCAGGTGAGCGTCGCCATCCGGAGGGGGCGGCCCGCGGGATTGGCCCGAATGGTGCCGGACCATTCATGCGGAGTCTCGGAGCCATCCCGATGCCGCTCGCGATAAACCAGGCGGAAAGGCGCGGCGGTTTTTTCTTCCCAGCGTGGGATGCGAAACGTCGCGACCCACGCCTCTGGATCGAGTTTTGCCGTGCCGAGCGATTTCCAGCCGCTGTTCTGCTGCACCTGAAGTTCCACCGACTGGTTGTCCTTCGCGCCCATCGGGCCGGTGAGCGCGCTGAGTTTCAGCACGAATCCCTCTGCCGTGCGCGAGTCGCTCAGCGAATACATCGACCAAAGGATCGGCCCGAACTGATTCGCCGGGGTGACGGTGAAGGCATCGCCGTCCAGCGTCCAATGCTGAAAACGGTAACGCCCGCCGCCGGCCGCGCTGGCGCCGTTGCTCTTGGCCTTGCCCTTTTTCGCGGCGCCAGCGGCACCGGGCGCGATGTTGTTCGCGAGCGAGACGTTGCCGTGAACCGCCGCGGCGTCGACCTCGTGCGTGACGGTGCCTAGCGCCGCGCCGGAATCGACCGCGTGGGCGGTGAGTGTCAGTGCGCATTTCGCGCCGTTGGGCGTGCTAGTCAGTGTCAGCCGCAGTTGCTTCAACGTGCTGCCGCCCTTCACCGGTGCGGTCTTGGGCCCAAGCACCAACTGGTCGCCCTGCCAGCCGGCGACGAGGCCATTTAGCACGAAGCAATTGCTGCGGTGCTCGTCGAGTTCACTGCGGAGACCGATGCGGAAGCCGGCTCCGCCATCCGATTTTTCGGTGGCGAGCCGGGTCAGCGTCACCCCCATCGCCAGCGAGCCGGACTTCGTCACCTGATGCGTGAGCGAGTGAATGCTGCGTCCGGCGCCGAGATTGAGGCATTCCGCACCGCCTTCGCTCACGCACCAGTCTTCCATCGGGTTCGCCCAAAACTCACCGCCGAGCCACACGCGGTCGTGGGTGCGAGCCCAGGCATCGGTGAATGTGGTGGGCGTCGCCTTAGCGGCAGCGGCTGCGCCTTTGACGAGTTGCAGGCTCAGGCCAATGAAAGTGCCGGCGGCGGCATATTTCAGGGCGGTGCGGCGGGTGATGGCGGTGGACGGATTGGAGTCTGAGTTTGCTTTCATAGCGGGTGAGGAGTCAGTCGGTCATTTTTCGCGAAATAGCGGGCTGTCCACGACAGCCGCGATGGTGTCCACAATGCGGTAATTATTTTGGGCCGCGCTGGCCACGATCTTGTCGAGCGCGAGGAGGTCTTTGGGTTCGTCGCCGTTGGCGTAGGTCAGGAGCTTGATGATGAAGCAACGGACGAATTTTTCCTGATTCGCCGACGTGTTAATCAGCGCCCGAAATTCGACGATGTCGCGATACGCGGTGCCGTTGCGGAATTTGGCGGAAGCGTCCACCGGGAGCAACTGATCGGCCGATTGCTTTCCCGGCTTCTTCTTTTCCTTACTCGCGGTTTTCTTGCCCTTGTCAGCCTGGCTCGCAGGCGCGGGTTTCGGCCGGTCGTCGGCTTCGGTCGCAGGTTGAATCTTGGCCGCCGTGTAGAAATCTCGCCACGTGCCCATGGTGTCAAAGTTCTCGAAGGCGTAGCCGAAGGGATCGATCTTCGCGTGGCAGGCGGCGCAGCTTTGATCCGAGGTGTGCGCGGCCAGAACCTGTTTGATCGTCCTGGCCTGGCGGACGTCGGGCTCGGTGATTTTGACGCCTTGCGGTTGGGCGGGCGGATGCAAGCCGAGGAAGTTCTCCATCACATAAATCGCCCGGTGGATCGGCGAGGTCGTGAGGCCGTCGCCGGTCAGCGTCAGGAACGCGCCCATCCCGAGCAGCCCGCCGCGGCGCCCATCGACGAAGCGATATTTCCGGAGCGTGGAATCCGGCGCGACATCGGCGAGCTGGTAGACGGCGGCGAGGTCGGCGTTCACGAAGCTGTAATCGGCGGAGAGAAATTCCGGCAGCGGCAGGTTGTGTTCGATGGCGTGGCGGAAAAACGCGAGCGCCTCGTTCACCATGTCTTCGCCGACGCGTTTCTTGTTATAGAACGGGAACCGCTCGGGATCAGGCGGCATGAAATTGATCCGACTCAGCTGCAGCCATTCGTAGGGAAACGTGCGAACGAACTCTCGGCCCTCGCCGCTCGAGAGGCGGCGCTGCACTTCCGCGCGAACCGCTTCGAAAGATTGGAGCTGCCCCGCGCGCACCACGTCGCGGGTCCGTTGATCCGGAAGGGTGCTGGCCAGAAAATAGGAGAACTTCGTCGCGAAGCGTTCTGCGGGATCGCCGGCTTCGGTGTTCAAGAGAAGAAACGAGGGCGAGACGAGAATCGCCACGATTCCCTCTTTCAGCGCGCCGATGTCGCCGAGTGCCGCCGCCCGCGACTTCACCAAACCGGCGATGCGACCCATCTCCTCCTCCGTGACGGACCGACGCCACGCGCGCTCGGCGATGGGCCGAAGAATGGCGGCGGCGTTGTCGGCCTTGGGGTCGGCGCCAAGGAGGGCGACCTGGCGTGGCGTCGGCCAGCCTTCGTTGGTCGGGCCAACGATTTCCGCGCCGAACAGGCGCGGTCGCGGCCCCTGCCAATAATTCGTCCAGTGGCTCCAATGCGCCGGGGTGTCCGCGCGGAACTTGGCCTTCGCCGCTCCCGCCACGACTTTCGCGTAGAGCGCGGGGTCGTGCTTTTTGATGTATTCCCCGGCGATGGCATACTCGAACTTGAAGTTGCCATTCGCGCGCAGCCGAAGGCCGTCGGTCGGATAGGACAACTGGACTTTGGTCCCGGCCGCGAGCCACTCGTCCAATTCGATCTCGAGCACTTTCTCATCGGGCAGGTCGATGGTGCGCACGCGGTCGCCGAGATGAATGCTGAGGCGAATGGGATCGCCGGGGTAGATACCCGTGTCGGCGGCGTCGTAGATGCCCCGATCTTTTCCGGTGGCGCGAATTTTTAGCCGATAGCGGCCGGTCGCCGGCACCGTCTCGAACGACGAGAAATAGAGCCGTTCCTTGGGGTCGAAGAAATCGACGAACTTGGCCTTGTCCTGGCGTCGATCCATTCGGCCGACTTTTCCGAACGAGGCGATCGCGATATCTCCGGGCTTCACGTCATAGCGTCGGGCGACGGGCTGTGGGCCGGTGAGGATCGTGGCGTCGATGATTTTTCGCAGCGCTTCGACATATTGGTCGACGTGAAACGGGCTGAAGCCGAGCGATTCGCCATGGGTGTCGAAGCCGTGACGCAGCGTGTCGCCGAGCAGATTCTCCGTCGGATGATGGGTGCCAACATCCTCGATCAGGAGGACGTCACGAACGCTATTCGCAAACTCGCGATTGTTGAGCCGGCGTGGGCTCGCGCGATGGACGAGCGGCGTCACCTCGCTGAAGGCCTGGAGGCGCTGGGTCAGAAACGAAACCAACGTGGCCCGATCCCGCTCGGACAAGTGGCTGTCGTCCTCGGGCGGCATTTCCTTTTCCTTCACGTGATCGAGGCTCTTCAGCCAGCGCTCGACGTTCTCTGGCGTCGGGCCGTCGCCCAACATGCGGAGGCTGAATTTGCCCTTCAGTTTGTCGTCGTTGTGGCAGTCGGCGCAGTGGGTCTTGAGCAGGCCGGCATCCGCCGGGGCGGGCGCGCCGCTGAGGTTGACCGCGAGCGCGGCGGACAGGAGGAGGGTCTTTGAGCCTATCCGACTCACCCCGTGGCGGCCGAGGCATCGACCAAGGTCGAGCCCTACCTTTCGGCCGTAGGGCGCGAGCTTGATCGCCGCCGCGTTCGGGTGCCGAAGAGGATACTCGGAAAAGTTCTTATGCATGGCCCAGGTCGAAGGCTCCGTTGCTGACGTTGAACTTGTCGCGCTGGACACCGAAGCGTCGCAACAAGGTGACGTAGAGATTGCACAGCGGCAGGTTGACGCCGCTGGCGTTGCGGGCGTCCACGTGGCCGAGATGTTTGAAGCCGCCGCCGACGACCAGAATCGGGAGGTCGCGGTTTGAGTGCGTGCCACCGTAGCCCATACCGCTGCCAAAAAGCACGATGGTGTGGTCGAGCATCGTGCCGTCGGCCCCCGGCTCTTTGATGGCGTCGAGTTTCTTCAGGCAGCGCGAGAGCTGGGCGATCTGGAAGGACTCGATGGCGACGAGCTCGTTGATGATCGCGTCAACTTTGCCGTTATGGGTGCAGCCGTGATAACTGCGATGGACGCCGTCCACCGCGGTGTAGTTGAGTTCGTTGGGAAACGAGATGGCCGCCACGCGCGTGAGGTCGGTCTCGAACGCATAGGCGACCATGTCGAAGATCGCGTTGTAGCGGTTGGCGACCGTCGCTTCGGAGAGGGCGCTTTCCTCCGGCAGGGTAAAGGCGGGCTTGTTGCGATCGAGCCAAGTCTTGCGGTTGGCGAAGTTGGATTCCAACTCGCGAATCGAGGTGGCGTATTGATCGAGGCGGTCCGCGTCGGAGCGGCTGGCGCGGTGCTTGAGGGCGGCGAACTGGTCGCCGACGAGATCGAGGATGCTGCCGTTGCGATCAATCAGGTCGCGACGCGCGATCTTCTCGGCGGCCGTGAGGTTGAGAAAAAGGTGATCGAAGAGTT
>JBDSGI010000632.1:0-3631 GCA_039919035.1 Opitutaceae bacterium | reverse complement strand
GACACGAAGGTGGAGATTCGCCTCGAACGCGACGCCGAGGGCGAAACCAAGCTCAAGATCCGCGTGGGGACGTTTGGTGACGAGGCGCTCGCCGTGGCCACCTACGCGAAGATCAGCGCCAACCTGTGAGCGGCGGTTACGCTACGCTGGAAACTCCCCCGCGAGCCGCCGCAGAGTCGTGACGTTGCGCATCGTGGAGGTGGGAAGCTTGAGCGCCCGCAGCTCGGGCGCCGCCCAAATTTTGGATTCGTGAGTCTTGATGCCGCGGCAGAGCCAGAAATATTCCCGGCCATCGACGCGGAACTCATCGGTCGCTGACCGGCACGCCTCGAGACCGCGGCGCTGGGCAGCGCTGAGTTCCCCTTTCAAAAATCCGACGTGCACCGTGTTCGCCGCGTCCGCCATCACGGCCGGGGGAAACGGCTGAAAGGCCGCGACCGCCGCCACCTCCGCGCGAGTGCGGACAAACGTGTCCACCTCATAACCCAGCTCGGCGCGCAGGTGTCTTTCAATCTGCTCCTCCAGCCGCGCCCCACTGGATCGGCTGGCGAAGATCACGTTCCCGCTCGCAATAAACGTCGCGACCTCGCTGAACGCCAGCGCCTCGAACAACGCGGCGAGCCGATCCATTTTTATCCGGCGTCGGCCGAGATTGATGCCGCGAAGAAAAGCAATGTGCCCAATCATTATCTCAGGTTCATGCGCTCGGACCGAACCGCGCGAGGTGAAAAACTTTCCCACGGCCAAATCGTGCCGCACTCGCCCCTTGTCACGTGGCGCACTGCGCGTCTGATTAAGGCATGTCACTGGGTGTCGTAGGCCAGCGTTGTGTGAGTGAGCGGGAGCCCGAGCTTGGGCTCGGCGTGGTCGCGCGCGTAGACGCCGCTGCACGGCGCATCGCGATCGATTTTCCGGGCACAGGGGAAAAGCGGCTCTATGCGCTCGGCACCGTCGCGCTCAAACGCGTGGCGTTTCGCGCCGGCGAGACCGTCACCACCCGCGAAGGCGTCGCCATCGCGATCGAGAGCGTCGAGGACGTTTCCGGCCTCCTCACCTACGTGGGCGCCGACCGCCGCGTGCGCGAGGACGCGATTGCCGACGGCACCAGCGTCGGCCTGCCCCCGGAGCGGTTGCTCGCGGCGCAGACCGATCCCGGCGAGGTGTTCGACCTGCGCTATCGCGCCGTGCAAGCGCAGACCCGGTTTCGGCAGTCGGAGGTGCGCGGTTTCCTCGGCGGTCGAATCGAGCTGATTCCGCACCAGTTCTATATCCTGCACGAAGTCGCGGCGCGGCAGATTCCCCGCGTGCTCCTCGCCGACGAAGTCGGACTGGGCAAAACGATCGAGGCGTGCCTGATCGTGCAACGGCTCCTCGCGGTCGGGCGGGCGCAACGCGTGCTCATCCTCGTCCCCGAATCGCTCACGCACCAGTGGTTCGTCGAGCTGCTGCGGCGGTTCAACCTCTGGTTCAGCATCTACGACGAGCCGCGCTGCGTCGCTTGCGAGGAAAGCGAGGCCGGGAAAAATCCGTTTCTTGCGGCGCAACTGACGCTCGCCAGCGTGGCCTTCCTCGCCGGCAGCGAAACCCGCCGGGAGCAGGCGCTCGCCGCGGGGTGGGACATCGTGGTGGTCGACGAGGCACATCACCTGGCGTGGTCACCGGATCAGGCGAGCCCCGAATACGCCTTGGTCGAGCAGCTCGCGGCGCGCACCCCCGGCCTGCTCCTGCTCACCGCGACGCCGACCCAGCTCGGCCTCGCCGGCCACTTCGCGCGCCTCCGCCTTCTTGACCCGGCGCGCTACGACGACTTCGACCAGTTCTGCGCTGAGGCGGAAAATTTCGGCGCCGTCGCTGGCGTCGCGGAGAAGGTCGTCGAGGGCAAGACCCTGCTCGCGAAGGATCACGCGACGCTGAAGAAGATCTTCACCCGCGATCCGGCGCGACTCGCGGAACACCTCGACGCGCTCGCGCAAGGCCGCCCCGGCGCGCGCGAGGGCCTGCTCGCCTCCCTGCTCGACGAGCACGGAACGGGCCGCGTGGTTTTCCGCAACACCCGCGCCGCGATGGCCGGTTTTCCGCCGCGCCAATTCTGCCCCGTCCCGCTCGACGCCGCCAACAACCTCACGCTCCTCGCCCGAATTGCGCGCGAGCTGGAGGCGGAGGAAACCGGCAACGACGACTCCATCCGTTACGCGTTCAAGGACGATCCGCGCCTCGATTGGCTGGTGGATTTCCTCAAGGCGCAGCGCGGGGCCAAGACCCTGCTAATCTGCAAATCGCAGCGCAAGGTCGCAGCCATCGAGGCCGCACTAAAGGAGAAGGCGGCGTTCAAAGTCGGGGTGTTTCACGAAGGGCTGCCGCTCGTGCAACGCGACCGCCAAGCCGCGTGGTTCTCCGAGCCGGAAGGCGCGCAGCTCCTCCTCTGCTCCGAAATCGGCAGCGAAGGCCGCAACTTCCAGTTCGCCCACCACCTCGTCCTCTTCGATCTGCCGCTGAATCCCGGCCTGATCGAGCAGCGCATCGGCCGGCTCGACCGCATCGGCCAGACCGAGCGCATCCGCATCCACGTGCCCTATCTCGCCGGCAGCGCGGAGGAGTGCGTCGTCGAATGGTATCACCTCGGACTCGATGCGTTCGAAACCCCGCTGCACAGCGGCAACGACTACACCGACCAGTTCAAAACCCGCTTGCTCGCCCTCGCCCTGGCTTTCGTGGAAGGCGATCCCAAGCACGGCCGCCCACAGCTCCATGCGCTCGTGGCGGAAACAAAAACGTTTCGGGAAAAATTGTCCGCCCGTCTGAAGCAGGGCCGCGACCGGCTGCTGGAACTTAACTCGTTCAATCCCGGGGTCGCGGCCCGCATCGTCGCCGCCGTGCAGGCGGCCGACGCCGATCCGTTTCTCCCCGCGTTTCTCTTCGAGCTGCTCGATCACTTCGGCGTGCGGCTGAAAGAGCATGAGGAGGGCGATGTCTTCCTGGACCCGAGCCACGCTTACATTGAAGGATTCCCGTCCATTCCCGCCGACGGCATGCTCGCGACCTTTAAGCGCAGCCGCGCCATCGTGCGCGAGGACATCCGCTTTCTCTCCGCCGATCACGCCCTCGTGCAGGACGCCATCGACCTTTTGATCGAATCGAAGTCCGGCACCACCGCGTTTGGCCGGATCGAGGCGGACGAACCGAACCTGCTGCTCGAAGCCATCTTCGTTTTGGAAACAGTGGCCGAGACGCGCTGGCACGTGGACCGCTTTCTCGCGCCCACGCCGGTGCGCGTGCTGGTCGATCTGCGCGGGCGCGAATACACGGCGGAACGCAGCGCCAAGGAAATCGCCGCCGACTTCGAGGACGCCACGCTGCAACGCTTCCTCGAAAAACCCGGCTTCAACGCCGCCTTCCTGAAGAATATGCTGAAATCCGCCGCGGAAAAAGCCGAGGCCCATTCGCTCGCCCTCAAGGCCGCCGCCCGCGCCAAGGCCGCCACCGAGCTCAACACCGAACTCCAGCGCCTGATCGATCTGCAGAAAATCAACGACCATATCCGCCCCGAAGAAATCGCGCTCGCCCGCGAGCAACTTCAGCGCACCGGCGCCGCGATCGCGCAGGCGCGCCTGCGCCTCGACGCGCTCCGGCT
>JBDSGI010000631.1:0-7638 GCA_039919035.1 Opitutaceae bacterium | reverse complement strand
CTCCCCATGGCCAAATTTGAACTCTTCTACGCCACCAACCGCCGCCACGAGGGCGGCACGCGTTTCCGTCCGAAGACTTACGGCACCGCGTTCAGCAAAGACGGCATTGAGAATCTCCGCTTCGGCCGCGTAACGGTGCAGGGCGACGAGACCAAGGTCGCGGACCTGCTCCGCCGGGATCGGCCGCCGATCGGGCCGGGGGCCGGCGAGAGCCTCTCGGTCTACCTCGCCAAATGCGCCGGCGCCACCACGGCGCAGATCAGCGCTTACCGCGAGAGCCTGCCGGAGGGCACCGATCAGGCCGACGCCGGCGAGATCGTGCTTGGTTCGCTCGCGATGTTTGCGGACCTCAAGGATGTCATGGACGGCAAGTCCGACGTGCTGGTTTACATTCACGGCTTCAACGTCTCGTGGGCGGAGGCGGTGGGCGGCGCGCTGGCGCTGCAACTCATGCTGAATCGCGGCGGGGGCACCGACGCGGCGCAATCGGTGGCGGTCGTCCTGTTTACCTGGCCCTCAAACGGTCAGGCGATGCCGTGGCTCTCCTACAAAAGCGACCGTGCCGAGGCGACCGCCAGCTCCGGCTCCTTTGCCCGCGGGCTGCTCAAGCTGCGCGATTTTCTCTCTGACCTCCGCGACCGGGCGAAGGAGGTCGACATCAAGCTCTGCGGGCAGGACATCCACCTCCTCTGTCACTCGATGGGAAACTTTGTGTTGCAACATGCGCTACCCAAGCTCGACGACTTCACGCCCGGCAACGCCTTCCCCCGTCTCTTCGAGCATATCTTCCTCTGCGCCCCCGATCTCGACGACGATGTGCTGGAGCCCGACCACCCGCTCGGGCGCGTCAACGAACTCGCGCGCTGCGTCACGCTCTACCACAACCGCGACGACCTCGCGATGCACATCTCGGACTATACCAAGGGCAATCCTGAACGCCTCGGCGGCAATGGAGCCGCGCGGCCTTCTCTCCTGCACAACAAGGTCCATCAGGTGGACTGCACCGAAATCGTGACGGGGATAGTCGAGCACAGCTACTACCTTGAAGGTTGGGTGAATCAGGACATCCGTCTCAGCATCGAAGGCCAGGACCAGAACGACCCGGTGCGCCGCCGCCAGCGCAAGGGTGAGCAACGCAACGTGTGGAAGATCCCGACAAGTTGAGCATCGTGCGGTCAGGCTGCCCCGCTGCGGTGTAACCCGCCGAATCTCGGATTGCATCCACCGCCAGATCGCTAGGCTCACTCGGTGCGACTCCCCTCTCGCTGCGCAGCTGTGATCTTTGGCGGTGCCTGCGTCGTCGCTGCCGCGGAACGCGTGGTCGTCGAGGTAAACGACCATGAAGTCATCCCACGGCTCCCCGCGAGCAACGTCCCGCTCGCCGGCAAGGAACTGGAGGTGCGTTTCACCGGCCGCATTGAGCCGCATGAAAACTCGGTGTTCGAGATTCCCCGTCCCGGCCCGGCGGCGATGGCCGGCCAATTCGAGCGCGTGATTTTCCCGGACGGCTGGCGGGGCGATGTAGCCTCCGACGAAAAGTCACACACGATCACACTCCGTCACCTGCATCCCGACCGCGCGCCCGCATTTCCGGGCGCGGAAGGTTTTGGCAAATTCACGCTCGGCGGTCGCGGTGGAAAAGTGATCGAGGTCACGAATCTCAATGACCGCGGGCCCGGCAGTCTGCGCGCGGCGGTCATGGCGGCGGGACCGCGCACCGTCGTGTTTCGCGTCTCCGGCACGATCGCACTCGAGTCGGAGCTGAAGATCCGCGAGCCGTTCCTCACCATTGCGGGCCAGACCGCGCCCGGCGACGGCATCTGCATCAAGGGCTATCAGGTGAACTTCGACACGTCGCACGTGATCATGCGCTACCTGCGCTTTCGGCCCGGCGATGAAAAGGGCAAGGAGCAGGACGGCTTCGGCGGCCAGGGCGACCACCTCATCATCGATCATTGCTCGGCCAGTTGGGGCATCGACGAGACGTTCTCGATCAACAAGGGCGCGAATCTAACCGTGCAGTGGTGCATGGTCACCGAGAGCCTTTGGCACTCGCTGCACAAAAAAGGGAATCACGGCTACGGCGGGCTCTGGGGCGGCCCCGGCGGCTCGTGGCACCACAACCTCCTCGCCCATCACACGAGCCGCAATCCGCGCGCCTCTGGCAACAAGGACTCCGGCCTGATGGATTACCGCAACAACGTGATCTATAACTGGGGCTTCAACTCCGCCTACGGCGGCGAACTGTGGCCGCGCAACTGGATCAACAATTACTACAAATCCGGACCCGCCACGGACGAAAAGGTCCGCGCCCGCATCTTTCTCCAAAAAGATCCACGCGGAAGAATGTTTGCTGCCGGCAACTACGTCCACGGCTTCCCCGCCATCAGTGCCGACAACTGGCGGGGCGGGATTGATTTCGCGCCCGACGGTGAGGCGAACGAAGCGACGCTCCGCGCGCCGGCGCCGTTTGTCGTCGCACCCGTCACCACGCAGTCCGCCGAGACCGCCTATGCCCTGGTGCTGGCCCACGCGGGCGCGTCGCTGGCGCGCGATGCGGTCGATGCGCGCATCGTCGAGGAGGTTCGCACCGGCACCGCGAAGTTTGGCGCGAGTTACAAGGGCGGCGGCAAGGGCATCATCGACTCGCAACGCGATGTCGGCGGCTGGCCCGAGCTGCGCTCGCTGCCCGCGCCGCTCGACACTGACCACGACGGCATGCCGGATGAATGGGAACTCGCCCACGGTCTCGATCCGAGCAACCCTGCGGACGGCTCGTTCGTCAACCCCGTTGACGGCTACACGCAGCTCGAAATTTATCTCAACAGCTTGGTGCCCGGCCCTCCGTTGCCCTGACCACGTTAGCGCCCCGCCGCGTCGCCCCTGACGCTCCTTCCAATGAAAACCCCAAGACTGACTGCGCTAAAAACCTGCACGCTGGTCCTTGCCCTCGCGCCCGCCCTCATCGCTCAAAACTCCACCACCCCGGCCCGCGCCGCGGCCCACCCCGCGACCGGCACGATCACCGGTCGCGTCATCGACCAAGCCACCGGCGATCCGCTGGAGAACGCCCGCGTGGCGCTCGCCGGCACCTCGCTGTCTGTCCATACGGAGCGCGGTGGCACTTTCGCCCTGCGCGCTGTGCCGGCCGGTGAACAGGTGATTGTCGTCTCCTACACCGGATTCGATTCGGTGTCGCGGCCCGTGCAGACGAGCGCCGGTCGAGATTCGGACGTGCGCGTGGAACTGATCTCGGGGGCCGTCGAGATGGCCGCGTTTACCGTGAACTTTCGCCGCGGCGAGGCTGAGGAACTCATGTTGCGGCGACAGGCCACGAATATGGTTGATGTGGTTTCGTCGAAATCCTTCGGCGAGATGGCCGACGGCAGCCTCAGCATCAGCCGCCTCGCAGGCATGACGGGCGGCACCGGCGTGCGTGGAATCTCGGGCGAATTCAATCTCGTGCGCGTCGACGGCGGCGCGATCGCCACGCCGAGCGACTCCACGGCCTCGGGCACGACGCGGACGGTCGACATCAACCAAATCCCAGGCGACATGATCGAGCGCATCGAGGTCACGAAGTCGCCGCGGCCCGACATGGATGCCGACGCCGTCGGAGGGACCATCAACCTGATCACCAAGAGCGCGCTCGATCGGAAGGGCCGGCGCACGACCTACTCGGTCGGCGGCATTGCCAGCCCGAGCTACGAAGTTCAGAAAATGGGCTACCTCGCGAGCCTCGAGCACAGCGATATTCTCGGCGAGAGCCGCCGGCTCGGCTACTCGCTTTCGTTCAACCACAATCGCCGCTGGTCCAACACCGAGCAGATTGTCACCGATTACTTCACCGATCTGATTCCCGGCCTGGTGGCGGGAAAACAAATGCCCGTGAGCAGTTTTCGCGCGGCCCAGGAGCTCAAATACGAGGACCGCACCGGCATGGGCGTGAAGTTCGATTTCAAGCCGCGCGACACGCTGGTGACGCAGCTCGGTCTCCTGTATCAAGGCCGCTATTCGCACGCGGACACGGCCGACTGGCGCATCACCAATCGCAACCACGCCCTCGTTTTCGATCCCGCGGGCAGGTTCTGGTATGCCCCGGATCGCGTGCTCGCCGGCCAGGGCAACATCTCGGGGGCGGTGCCCCTGCGCGACGCCAACGGCAACATCATCGCGTTTCCCAGCGGACGCGGCGAGGGCGGCGCGCTCAACACCTTCACGGACACCATCACCGATTTCCTGCACGTGCGTCAGCTCCGCTACGACAACCGCGGCCAGGATCAGATTCGCAAAACCTACTCGGCGAATTTCGGCGGTCGCTACACGGGACTCGCCGACACGCGCATCGAATTCAGCGCCTCTTATTCGTGGGGCAACGCGAAGCGCCGCGAATGGCCCGACGGCCTCGGCACCTACCAGTTCGACGTCACCGGCTCGAACGTCCGCATCGATCGCACGAAGGACTTCCTGCACCCCGAGGTGACGTTCACGGGCGGCACCTCGCCGACGAACGTCGATGCGGTCGGCACGGTGAATCTGATGCAGCAACTCGACGCGCGCCAAATCGAGGAGCAGACGGGGCTCGGCCTCGACCTTGAGCGCGCACTCCGCACGCGAATCCCGATCACACTCAGGACCGGCGTGCGCTACCGCGGGGTCGTCCGCGACATCGACCGCGGCGAGCATCAATTCAGTTACCTGGGAAAGAACGCGGATTTGATCGGGGCCACGATCAACCCGTTTGGACTCTATCCCTCGGCGTTGATTCCCGACATCCGGCGCGTGCGCGACAGCCTGCTCCAGCAGTCGAATCTGTGGCGCGAGGATTTGCTGCTCTTCGCGCAGAAGCAGAACGAGCACAACGGCCACGCCGCCGAACACATCACGGGGGCCTACGCGATGGCGACGGCCCGGCTGGGAAAATTCACGCTCATGCCCGGCCTCCGCGAGGAGTGGACGCGCGCCAAAGGCACCGCCACCGTGCGCAACCGCACCCCCGGAATCTCGGGCACCGTTAACGAATGGGCAGGCAAGGAGACGCGCTACGGAAGCTACCGCAATGGGTTTCCCCATTTCCACGCGAAGTATGAGCCGTTCGATAGCCTCGTCTTCCGCGGCGCCTTCACGACCGGGATCGGCCGCCCCCCGTGGAAAAACATCCTGCCCGAAGAAGTGATCGATCCCGCGATCCGGACGATCACGCTGAGCAACACCAACCTGAAGCCCCAATACACGAAGAACTACGATCTGGGCGCGGAGTATTATTTCAAATCCGGCGGCATCTTCGGCGTGAACGTTTTTCGGAAAACGATCGACGACCTCATCTTCAAAGTCACGCGCGAGATCGGACCCGACGACGGCTTCAATCGCGCGTATGAGGGCTGGACGATGATTACGACCGGGAATGTCGCCTGGGCTTGGATCAGGGGCGTGGAGTTCGATTACCGGCAACAACTGACGTTTCTGCCCGGCTGGCTGCAGCGCTTCGGCGTCTTCGCAAACCTGACGCTACTCCAAACCGAGGGCAATTACTCCACGCCCGACGGCTCGGTGACGAGCGACATTCCGGGATTCGTGCCGCGGATGATCAATGCGGGCATCTCGTATTCGGGGAAAAATCTGTCATGCCGAGTGCTGGCGCAGCACCAGGCCGAGCGGTTGTCTGCTTGGGATGAGCGAACCAAGGAAGCTTGGCGCTACACCGAAGCCAGCACGACGGTCGACATCACCTCGAGCTACCGGCTCGGCAAGCGGTTCAGCCTATTCATGAATATCTCGAACCTCCTCGAGGATTCGCCGATTCAATTCCAAGCCCGGCGTAACCAGCCGCAAACGGTGAGCCGCACGAGCCGGCGCTTCGATTTCGGCCTGCGCGGATCGCTGTAAAAAAATGGCCGCACGCAGCTCGCTTACCACATTGAGCCGCGCAACGCTGCCGAGGTTCATCCGTCAATCCCCGCAACCGCTTCACCCACCCCGAACGCGACTTGAACTACCTCATCTCCGCTCCGAACCTCCGGGATAGCGCAGTGCCTCAGCCCGCACTTGGAAAATCTTAAGCCCTCCGAGGGTGGGCAGAAACCCCGCACCACCCAAGCTGCCAAACCCCCAATCCTATTTCCCCATGAACCCTCCCATCACTCGTAAGCAGTTCCTCGGCTCCACCGCCGCCGCCGTCATCGTCGCCGGCATGAAAGCCCAGGGCACCGTCATCGGCGCCAACAACCGCATCCGCATTTGCACGCTTGGCTTCAACGGCCAGGGCGGTTCCCACATCAAGGACATCCTCGGGATGAAGGGCGCCGCAGAATACACGGCGCTCTGCGATGTCGATGCGAACGTCCGCGCCAAAGGCGCCAAGCTCGTCACCGAGGCACAGGGCAAGTCGCCGAAACTCTACACCGACCTCCGCGACGCTGTGCAGGACAAGGAGGTCGATGCCATCACCATCGCGATGCCGAACCACTGGCACTCGCTCGCCGCGATCTGGGGCTGCCAGGCGGGCAAGGATGTCTATGTCGAAAAACCGTTTTCGCATAACATCTACGAGGGCCGGCAGCTCGTCGCGGCGGCGGAAAAACATAAGCGCATCGTGCAGCACGGCACGCAGAGCCGGTGCAACGGCACGCTCATCCGCGACATGAAGCTGATGCACGATGGTTTCATCGGCGACATCATCGAATCGCGCGGCTACGTTTACAAAAACGGCAACCGCGGCCCCATCGGCAAGGCCGCGTCCGGCGCCGCGCCGGCGAACCTCGACTGGAATCTTTGGCAGGGACCGGCGGCGGAGCATGCCTTCGAAATCAAGTCGGGCAATTTCGCGAAGGCGCAGCCCGGCATGTGGGTGCACTACGACTGGCACTACAACTGGCTCTACGGTAACGGCGAGATCGGCAACCAGGGCGTGCACCAGATGGACATCGCCTGCTGGGGCCATAACCGCGGGATGCCGGTGCGCGTGCACAGTGCAGGCGGACGCTTCGGCTACGGCGACGACGGCCAGACGCCGAGCACGCAGGCGACGACGTTCTCCTACGCCGACGGCACCATTTTGACCTTTGAGGTGCGCAGCCTCGGCTCGTTCGAGGAGGCCAATGGCGGCAACTGCGGCAACAGCTTTTTCGGCACGAAGGGTTTCTACGTCGTCGGCAAGGGCTTCTTCTCCTACAAGGAAGGCAAGGATCAGGATGGCAAAAGTGGCGCGCGCGATCAGATCCCAATTCCCGCGGACGCGCCGAAGGAGCAGAAGGCCGACAAATGGCAGCGCTGGTTCACCGCGATCCGCTCGCGCAAAAACTCCGACCTGCCGATGCAGCCGCTCGAGGCGCATCACTCCGCCGCGCACATCCACATCGCGAACGCCGCGTTCCGGGAGAAACGCTCGCTCGAATTCGATCCGAAGACCGAACAGTTCAAGGACGCCGCGGCGAATCGCTATCTCACCCGCGAATATCGGAAGGGCTTTGAAGTGCCGAAGGTGGTGTGAGTTTCCCTCTCAGGTTCGCAGGTATTGTTGCGTTTGTTTCTTGAACAGAAGGCAACGAAGAGAACGAAGACCGGATTTCCGGAATCCTGACCTCTTCGTTACCTCCGTTACCTTCTGTTCAATTCCGTGGCTTTTCGTTTTCGGTATTT
>JBDSGI010000630.1:0-5202 GCA_039919035.1 Opitutaceae bacterium | reverse complement strand
TGCTGGCCGCCCGGCTGGCGTGCCCGAACCAAATAAACCTCACCGGTCGGGCCGACGAACGGGAGCGCAATCGGGATGCGACGGCCGAAAAATTCCGTCGGCCGCGCCGGCGTGGCCCTCCGCCTAGAAGCTTCCGCTTACCCCGAACTTGATCACTGTGGTGTAGTCGTCGTTGCGGGTTTTTCGGTCGGGAATGTAGGTGTATTGGTGGTTGGTCGGCGTGTTGAAGACGTTGATTACGTCGGCATACACGCTGAGGCGGCGGCTCACGGCGTAGGCGAGGTTGAAGTCCACGGGCTTGCTCACGCTGTCGTAAACGCGCCGCGAGGGGTCGGCGTTGAAGGAGGAGAGACGCGCATCAGTGAAGTTCATCTTGACGCGCACGGTCCAGCCGTGGGCGATGTAGGAGATGCCGGCGTTGCCCGTGCGGGGCGTGAAGAGCGGGAGCTGTCCGCCGCTGACGCGGGCACCCGGCGTGCCGTAGTCGCCCTCGGTCCGCAGCCACGTGAAATTGGCAAACGCGCCGAAACCGCGCCAAATCCCGCCAAGGTGGGAGAACTGCTGGTTGTAGGAAAGCTCAAGGCCGCGCACGGTGGCCGAGCCGCCGTTGCGATCAGTGGTGAGGAGGTAGCCGTTGTATTCTTCGCCGAAGAAGGAGCCGGAGGTAATTGCTCCGACGTTGGCGCGGTAGATGAAGTTGGTGATCTTTTTTTGGAAGACGCCGGCGGAGAGCAGGCCGGCGGGCTCGAAGTAATACTCCAGCGTGGCGTCGAGGTTCTTGGAACGCTGCGGCTGGAGCTCGGGGTTGTTCGACGTGATGGTCTGGAGGTCGTTGTTGACGGATAGGTCGGGCACGATCTGGCCAAAGTTTGGGCGACCGATGCCGGTGGAGAAACTCGCGCGGGCGACGAGCTGGCGCGTGGCGTTGTATTTCAGGTGCAGGCTGGGGAACCAGTTGCGGTAGCTGCCATCCGCCGTGGTGCGGTTGCCGTATTCAGTGAGGTTTCGGCGGATGATCTCGGCGTCCGAGAGCGTGCCGGTGATCGTAGCGCGGCGGGCGCGCTCGGTGGGCGTGATCTCCTGCTTGTAGCCACTGCCGGTAAACTGGGTGTCCTCGCCGCGGATGCCGGTGAGGACATTCAGGCCGCCGAAGCGCGCCTCCGCCTGCACGTAGGCGGCGGTGACGGTCTCGCTGGCTTTGGAGTCGAGGCGGATCGAGTCGCGCGTGCCGGTCGCGAAATCCTCGCGGAACAACTGCGGCGAGGAGCGCAGCGTCTCCCGGAATTCGGGGAGCTTCAGCCACTGCAACCCCTTGGGATATTCGAATGCGACGTGGGTGTAGCCCGGATCAAAAAAGCGATCGAGGTTGTCGTCGTTGCTCACGCCGGCGGGGCCGGCCACGCCGTTGGGGCCGATATAGCTGAAGATGCGGCGATTCTGATCTTTCTGCCGCGTCTGATCGCGGAAGCGCACGCCCGCCTTGATCGCGACCGGCGTCTCGGCGAGTTGCAGCGGTTTCCGGTAGTTTAGTTGCGCGCCGAGAATCTCATCCTTGCTGTCGATCTCGGGCAGGTCGATCGAGGTCGCGGTGGAGAAGCGGGCGTCGTAGATGTCGGGACCGGAAATCTGGGTGAGCTTGAACCAATTGTGGCTCTCGCTGCGGTCTTGCCGGAAGCCGACTCCGGCGGTGGCGCGGGCGGGGATGAAGCGCCGCTCGGTGCCCTTGGAGGGGGAGAAGTTGGTGGTGAAGTCGAGCCGGCCGCCCCAGACCCGGTTGCTCTCGCCACCGACGGTGTAGTTGAGCGTCTCGACGTCGCGGGACCGGAGATTCTGATTGAGGGTGAAGGTCTGGTTGCGCGTATCGGTCACCGTGTTGGTCACCGACACGATGTTGGCCGCGGTGGGAGTGCTGAGACCGGCTTGGCGCCGGTTGAGCTGATCCTCGTAGAGAGAATAAGTGGTGTTGAAATAAACGCGCGTGGCGTCGGTGAGCTTGTAGTCCACCCGCACACCGAGGCCGGCGCGCTTGTGCCGGAGCTGATCTTCGCCCCAGTTCGACGCGCTAAAAAACACCGGCCGATCGGTCGCGACGGTCTGCTCATAGACGAGGTTGGAGCGGTCGCGGGGTTTGTGAGATTCGTTGTAGCTCGCGGTAAAGAGGAGGCCGATGCGCTGCTGGAGGAAGACATCCGAGTAGCTGACGCTGCCGTTAGGGCGGAAGGATTTTTGCGCGATATTGAGCGTGTTCCCGAATTGGTAGGTGGCGCGGCGGCCCTTGCGGTCGAGCGCGCTTTTCGTTTTCAGGTTCACCGCACCGCCGATCGAGTCGGCGTCCATCTCGGGTGTTGCGGCCTTGGTGACCTCGATGGTCTCGATGAAGTCAGCGGGAATCTTGTCGATCTCGAAGGCGCGGTTGAAGTCGCGGGTAGAGCCGCTGGAGGCGCGCGTGCCGTCCACGGAGACCGCGTTCATGTTAGAATCCACGCCGCGGATTTGCACGCGGATGATTTCGCCCTCGGATTCCTCCTTGCTCATGCCGGGAAGGCGCAGAAGGAAATTACCGAGGTTGAGATCGGCGACGTTGCCGAAGGCGTCGGCGGCGATGACGCTTTTCACGTTGGCGGCGTTGCGCTGTTGGGTGACGGCGAGGGCGTTGCCCTCGCGCTCGCCCTCGACGACGAACTTGTCGAGTTGGTAAACGGCCGAGGTGAGCCCCGCATCCAGCGTGGCGGTGGCGCCGGCCGCGACGCGCACGGGCAGCGTCTTCGGATCGAGGCCGGTATAGCGAATCGTGGCGGTGTAGTTGCCCGGCGCGAGATCGGGGAAAGCATAGCGGCCGTCGCGCGCCGTGAGCGCGGAGGCGCCGCCGGGCGCGAGGGTGATTTCGGCGCCGTCGAGGTTATGGCCGGTGGCGGCGTTGTTGACGATGCCGGTGAGCGCGCCGGTGGACTGGGCGAACGCGGGGAGGGCAAGTAACAGCGATGCGAGCACGCTGCGGACGCGCGACAGGACGGGGGTAGTCATGTAGGTATGGGGGTTGACGGTAAGCGCGGTAACCAACTGGTGACTGGCGCGAACAGCAAGGCATGAGATGAATTTTTTCGTGGGATCGAAAGAAAACGCTCAAGGGCCCAGGCGGGATTTTTTTCGACGGCGCAAGTGGGCGGCCCCGCCGGGAAATTGGCGTTTGAGATTACGGATCGATTCTGAGCGGATCGACGTCTCCCCGCGGTCGTTGGCCGTGGAAATTCGGTTTACCCTTATGCCCCGTCCCAATCCGCCGCTGGCGTTTACCGGCACCATTGTCCTCCCGGATCGGCTGCTAGAAAACGGGGTGGTCGTGTGCCGCAATGGCGTGATCGATCGTGTCGGGCCCGCCGCGGAGATCGCGATTCCGCCGGACGCGGTCCGCGTCGACGCGAGCGGCGGTTTCATCGCGCCTGGTTATGTGGACATTCACGTGCATGGAGGGGCGGGGGCAGACTTCATGGATGGCACGCCCGAGGCCGTCATCACGGCGACGCGCGCCCATGCCCGGCACGGCACCACTTCCATCTTCCCCACGACGACCACCGGATCGCGGGCGCAAATCGCCGCGATGTTGCAGGCCTGCCAAATCGCGCAACGCGAGTGGCGGATTGAAAATGGCGCGAGAATCGCGGGCGTTCACTTCTACGGGCCTTATTTTGCGGAGGACAAGGTCGGGTGTCATTTGCAGAGTGGCCGTCGCGATCCGGATCCGGGGGAATATCGGGAGCACTTTGACCGCGGCATTATTCGGGTGGCGACCTGCGCGGCCGAGTTGCCCGGCGCCGAGGAATTTTTTCGCGAGGCTGCGCGGCGGGGTTGCTTTGTCACGTGCGGACATTCCAACGCGAGCTGGGCGGAAATGGCGCGGGCGTTTCGCGCCGGTATGCGTCACGTCGATCACTTCTGGTGTGCGATGAGTTCGGTGCCGAGCATCCGCGCGCGGCTTGGCACGCCGTCTCAGGGTAGCATGGAACAGTTTGTCCTGGCGCAGGCTGAGATGAGCACCGAAGTCATCGCGGATGGGTGCCACCTCGCCCCTGAGTTACTCGAGTTTGCCTTCGTCATGAAAGGACCGGCTCGGCTCTGTCTCGTCACGGACGCGAACCGTGCGCTCGACCTGCCGCCCGGGCGCTACCGATTTGGACCGCAGGTGGACGGCGAGTGGTTCGAGAGCGACGGGCGCGTCGGCTTTCAGCCGGGTGCGGGACTCGCGAGTTCGGTCGTGGGGATGGACACCATGGTGCGCACCATGCACGCAGCGACGAGTGCCGGCGTCGTGAACGCCGTGCGCATGGGCAGCCTGACTCCGGCCGAGCGCGTGGGCATGGCGGAAGAAATCGGCAGCCTGCAACCCGGCCGGCGTGCCGATGTGCTGGTGCTCGACCGGGAATTGCGCGTCCAGCGCGTCTGCATCGGCGGCGCCGTCGTGCCTGGCTAAACCCCAAGCCGTGCGCGGCCAGATCGACCGTGCGCCAAAGGTCGCGGGTCGCGCCGGAAAACATTTTCGCGATTACGCGCGGGCCGTTGATTGTGACGACGGCGTAGCCCGGCAGGTCGGCGTAGGCGAAGTCGCGCACGTGCGCGCGCTCGGCCGTGTAAACGGCGCGGCGTTCGTCCGCGTTGGCCGGTGAGAAATTTGGCTCCACCACGATTTGATCGGGCGCGTAGGCGGCGTCTCCATCGTGGAGATCCTTGGGTTGCGCCGTGGGAGCGCTGAGCACGCTGCTGAGGGCGAACTGTGCAAAGCGGCCGCGGCCGGCGGCACGCGAGAGGGTGTTGTAGCGGTGGATTTGCCCGCCGATCACGAGGGCGTGCTGCTCGCCGAGGAGGGCGAGGAATTTGTCCCGTCGCGCGCGCTCCCGGGCGTTGGAAAAATACATGCCAAGTCGCGCGGGCTCCGTAGGCACGACCGGCGGATGCACGACGACGAACAGGTGCGCGGCGGTGCGCCTCGCGATGAGCGCTTCGAGCCAGTCTAGGCTGTTCGCGGCGTCGTAGGCGTCGAAGAAGGCGAACTGGGCGTTGCCGCACTCGACGGCATAGCTGCCGCTTTTTACGGCCGCTGCCCCCCGCGAAACTGTGCGCGCCTGTTCGGAAAGAAATGGGTGAAATACGCCGGCAAACGCCGCGACTGCGCCCGGCCCCGTGATATCGTGATTGCCCGTCGTGAAG
>JBDSGI010000629.1:0-3177 GCA_039919035.1 Opitutaceae bacterium | reverse complement strand
CCGCCGGTCTCGAAAACATTGTAGGGCCGCTTGGCGTAGGCCTTGGGCACGAAGCGCTCGGGCAGCTCGACGCGCAGCACGTCATCGTCGAAGTGCGGAAATTTCTGTGCGATGTCGGCGAAGCACTTGATCTCCTTGCGCGGGTCCCAGCCGGCGGTCTTGGCCCACTTGAGCCAGTAGTCACAGCCGGTGGCGGGCGAGAAGTGCCAGGCGATCATCTTGCGCGTCCAAGCGTCGAGCACAGTCTGGGCTTGGGTGGGGGTGAGTTTGCTGCTCATGGAAATTTTAGAATGAGGGAGAGTAAGAACCTAACACAGACGAAGATTCACTTCCTTAGAATCCTTCCTCGCCAATGCGATAACCCAGATCGAAAAAAGTGTCTCTGATTCACTTGGTGACAATCTTTGCGCTGACAAGATCCGCCCAAAGATAGTGCGGAGGAGAGCCAGTGGAGCTTTTCAGAGCTGCCCGGAACGATCGCGAGCACTGTTTATGGAGGAAAGCGACAGGTTTAGCTTCTCCTTCTTTTCCAATTTCGTTTTCCACATTCCCGGGCGCCTCGGCATCAATCTCTTTGGTGCAGTAATCGCACAAGACTAAGAAGTCGCCACCGAGGGAAAGGTCCGCACGGGCCTGATGATTGTATCGAAACGCAATGGGCATCTTAATTCCGATGACGACACGTATTAGGACCGTGAGAATTCTTCCTCACTTCCCAATCGCATACAGATGCGTGATGGTCGCGACGAAGAGGGTGTCGTTGGCGATGACCGGGGTGCCGTAGATGGGGGTGTAGAAGTCGATCTTGTTGAGAACTTTTTTCTCGCGGGCGGCGGCGAGGACGATGAGTTCGCCGTCCTCGGTGCCGCAGTAAACCTTGCCGTCGGCGACGAGGGTCGAGGACCAGATTCGGCTGTTGGTGGCGTGGACCCAGAGTTCCTTGCCGGTCTTGGCGTCGAAGCAGTGGATGTTGCCGGCGTATTCCGACTGGAAAATCAAGCCGTCGACCACGCTGGGCGTGCCGATGGAGCGGCCGATGACTCTGTTGGTCCAGACCGCTTTGCCGCTGATATCGCCGCGGCCGTTGAGGTCGATGCAGCTGAACATCCCGATGCCGTCGCCGTGCTCAGGGTCCTGGCCGATGGACATGTAGGCGAAGCCATCCTGCACGACCACGGTGCCGATGAGTTCGCTCGGGCCGTCGTGCGTGGCGTATTTGAGGGGCTTGCCGTCCTTGTTGCGATACTCCGGGGGATTCGCGTCATAGCGGAAAAGTTCCTTGAGCACGGGCGTGCCATCCTTGTCCAACACGGGCACGGGTTCGTAGCCGTAGCACCAGCCGTCGCCGCCGCCCCAGACGAGGATATTCTGACCGTTCACCGTGGTGTAGGAGGGAGAACTCCAGCTGCAATGCAGCACGCGCTTGGAGACGCCGGAGGTTTCCTCGCCGATGACCTTGCCGTCCTTCTTGTCGAGCACGGCGAGGGCCGGCGCGAAGGGCGCGGGGATATTGAGGTGCGACCAATCAACGCCGTTGGACGTGGCGATGTAGAGCCGCTCGCCGACGATGAGCGGCGAGCAACTGGAAATGTTGTGCGGGAAGATGCCGAGCTCAGTGCGCACATCACTCACCCAGAGAATATCGGCGCTGTGCGCGTCGGGCTCGACCGCCTTGCCCTCGTCGAGGGAGAACTTCGCCTCGTCGGCGTAGCCTTGGTTGCCATCGGCCATGCCCTTGACGTCGAAGCACACGACCTCGCCGCGATTGGTGACGACGTAGCCGCGGTCGCCCTCAATGGCGGGCGAGGAACAAATGCCAACGTATTCCCAGTCACTCACCTTGCCGGAGCCGAGCTTCGGCACAACGAGCTGCCAGAGGAACTCGCCGGTCTTTTCGTCAAAGCACATGAGCACGCCGCGGTCGCCGTGCTGCCGGGGATCGCGGGGCGTCTCGTTGTTGGTCCCGACATAGACGCGGCCACCGGCAATGACGGGCGTGCCGTAGGCCTGTGAGCCGAGCTTGTTGACCCACCGGACATTTTTGGTGCTCTTCGGATCGATGGTCTCACTCTTGGGGAGAAATTTTCCCGGGACGATTTCCTCGGGGAGTCCCTTGCCAGAGGAAACCATGTTGCGCGTGGGCGAGCCGCCCCACATCGGCCAGTCGGCGGCGTGAAGAGCGGACGCGGAAACCAACACCGCGACAGAGAGGAAGAGAGGAAGGCGGACGTTATTCATTGGCGGTGATGGAGAGATTATCGATGAACACGCGCTTCTGGCTTTGCGGCGAGAAGGCGTAAACGGCGGGCGCGCCATGCTGATGGATTTTTTCCTGCCGGACCTCGAGCGTCCACTTCGCGGGCTCGGTCTCCCCGCGCGGCCAAAGCTTGGCGCGCACAAAACCCCCGGTGCCGGTCTTGTCGCGGTCGACGCGCGTCTTGAGGTGATACCACGTGTTGGGCGTGGCTTCGAAGGGCACCGAGGCGGTGAAACGCTCGGCCGTGCTGGTTACCTCCAAAATGCGATTGTTCGCCGCCATGTTGAAAAGGTAGCGCTGATTCACGAGACCCACGTTGGACATGACGCGGCGGTTACCGTCGGTCATCACGTCCGCCTCGATGGTGTAATCCTTCAAGTCGGGGCCACCGATGAAGTTCATCGTGCGCATGAAGAGCAGGGAATCGAGGCGGTTGCCGACGAACTTGCCGCCGTCTTTCTGGAAAACATACCACTTCAAACGCGCGCCGAGCCAAGGGAGCGGCGGAAAGCCCACCTCGGTGCCATCCGTGTCTTTCTGGCCGAGGGGCAAAGCCTCGAAGTTTTCCTTGTAACCGATGCCGGCGATGATGCGCCCGCGCGTGGTGGCGGAAAACTTATCCCACTTGGCTTGCAGCGCGCCCGCCGAGAGCTTGGCGGTCGCGGTGGTCTTAATGGTGCTGCCGACCAACTCGGCATCGACCTCGGATTTCACGAGCGCGGTGGGCGGGACAAATTTGGCGAACTTTGCCTCGCTCGTTACGTCGCGCACGCGCCGACCATTGGTGTCGAGGCCCCAGACCTTGAACGCCTGCGATTGGCCGCCGCTGAGCGCAAACTCCGACGGCACCACTTGCAGCGCCGCAATCGGGGCGGTGGAGAGCGACTCAGGGCCGGGCGCCGGCGCCGGCGGCGGAATCA
>JBDSGI010000628.1:0-2718 GCA_039919035.1 Opitutaceae bacterium | reverse complement strand
ACCTCAACCCCGGCGTGGCCCTCTACGCCAAGGAACTCGCGGCAAAAATGCCCGGCGAACTCAAAGTCTGCTACTTCGTCAACTCCGGCTCCGAGGCCAACGACCTCGCACTGCTCATGGCGCGGCTTTACACCGCGAACTACGACGTAATCGCGCTGCGCAACGCCTACCACGGCGGGAACGCCTCCGGCATGGGCGTCACCGCGCACAGCAACTGGAAATTTAACGTGCCGCACTCCTTCGGCGTCCACCACGCCGTCGCGCCCTATCCTTATCGCGGCCACTTTGGCTACGACGATCCGGACGCCGGCCGCAAATACGCCGACGACGTGAAAGACCTCATCAACTACGCCACGCCGGGCAAACTCGCCGCGTTCATCGCCGAGTCGATTCAGGGTGTGGGCGGCTTCGTCGAGTTTCCGCAGGGCTACCTTAAGCACGCCTACGAGCACGTGCGCGCCGCCGGCGGCGTGTGCATCGCTGATGAAGTGCAGACCGGCTTCGGCCGCACCGGCACGCACTTCTGGGGATTCGAGACGCAGGGCGTCATCCCCGACATTGTCACGCTCGCGAAAGGCATCGGCAACGGCGCCCCGCTCGCCGCCGTCGTCACCACGCCCAAGATCGCCGCGATGATGACCCAAAAAGTCCACTTCAACACCTTTGGCGGCAACCCCGTCGTCAGCGCCATCGGCAAAGCCGTGCTTGAAGTCATCGAGCAGGAAAAGACGCAGCAGAACTGCCTCGAACTCGGCGGCTACATACTCGTCGGCCTCGAGAAGCTAAAGGCAAAATACAAAATCATCGGCGACGTCCGCGGCAAAGGACTGATGCTCGGCATAGAGTTCGTCAAAGACCGCGCCACCAAAACGCCCGGCAAGGAAGAGTGCGCGCAAGCCGTGGAAAACGCCCGCGAACTCGGCCTCCTCCTCGGCAAAGGCGGCCTCTGGGGCCAGACCATCCGCGTCGCCCCCCCGATGAACATCACCAAGGCCGACGCCGACTTCCTCCTCGCGGTGCTCGACGAGGCGATTGGGGCGGTATGACGACGTCCAGCGCGATTTTTTCCGACGCCGCGATCCACGCGATCGAGCGGCCCCACAAGAATCTCTTCACTTACTATGTGCTGTCGCTGCTCGTGTTTCCGCCGTTGCTGCCGATTCTGATTCTGCCGCTCTACTTTCGCTACCACACAATGCGCTACCGGTTCACGGCCGAGGGCATATCGATGAGCTGGGGCATTCTATTTCGCCGCGAGATCATCGTGAACTACGCGCGCATCCAGGACATCCACCTCCGCTCCAACGTCGTCGAGCGCTGGCTCGGCCTCGCCAAGGTCATGATCCAGACCGCGAGCGGAAACTCCGGCGCGGAGATGACCCTCGAGGGCCTGACGGAGTTCGAGGCAGTGCGCGACTTCCTCTACGCGCGGATGCGCGGCGTCAAGGACCACCCGATGCGGGCCGCGGGGACGACCGCCGGCGGCAGCATTTCCGTCGCGGACGTCGAACTCGCCACCGTGCTGCATGAGGTCGTCGGCGAGTTGCGCGCCCTGCGCGAGGATCTCGCCCAGCGTCCACGCGCTTGAGGGGCCGCCACCCGCCAGGATCAACCGCTGGCGCGAATTTGTGCTCCACTGGCTCCGGGTTCCCCCCGAGCCGCATCCACCAGCAGGCGCGCCGGCGTCGCTGCGCGTATTTCGCGCGGGGAAAAACTACTTGAAGCTCCGTCTCTGGACTTGGGCCGCAGCTCAGTTGGCGGCGCTCGCCGGCATCGCTTTTTGGGCGGTAGTGCTGATACAAGTGGAACGTGCCGTTTCCATTCAACGGTCGGCCCCCGCCGCCGCGCGCGAAGCCACCGCGTCCGCATCGCTTCCTGCCACCCTGCCCACGGCGCCTGAGCCGGTGCCGTCCGCCAAGACCAAGGCGAAGCCACGCACCCAGCAGAACCGCAACCTCACCTGGGCGGACTTCAAGCGAGGCATAGTCGAGATTGCGCGGCGGCTGCCGCCGTGGGCCTTTCCGCTGATCTGGTTCGCGAAGGTGGCGGGCATCGCGCTCTACCTGCTGCAGATTCCGTTCACCTATTCCGTGCGCCGCCTCGACTACGAGCTGCGCTGGTATGCGGTGACCGATCGCAGCCTGCGCATCCGCGCGGGCATCGTGGCGGTGCAAGAATCGACGCTCAGCTTTGCCAATGTCCAGCAGGTCGTCGTCTCGCAGGGGCCGTTGCAACGGCTGCTCGGCCTCGCCGATGTGCGCGTGCAATCGGCCGGCGGTGGCGGCGACGCCCGCGAAGGCAAGGGCCGCGGCGATTCGCTCCACACCGCGGTGTTTCACGGCGTGGACAACGCCACCGAGATTCGCGACCTCATCCTCGATCGCCTGCGCCTTTTCCGCGCGAGCGGCCTCGGCGATCCCGAGGAGGCGAAGGCTCATCTTGCGTCGTCGCCACTGGCATCCTCGTCCGCGGTGACGGCGGCGCACGAACTGCTCGCCGAGGCGCGCGCGCTGCGTCGCACTCTCCAGCCGTAGGCGCGACGGCAGCTATCGTTTCAATTTCAAGAGCCGCTCGCCGGCCGCGTGAAGCGTCTCCGGCTTCTTGGCAAAGTTGAGTCGCACGTAGCGATTTTCGGCGTGCGGGAAAAAACTGGAGCCGGGCACCGGCGCGACGCCGATTTCTTTGGTCATCCAGTGCGCGAACTCCACGTCGCTCGCG
>JBDSGI010000627.1:0-3325 GCA_039919035.1 Opitutaceae bacterium | reverse complement strand
GCCTCGTCATGCGACATCAGCGGAAAATCGATCACCCAGAGAAACTTCCAGTCGTCGTGGCGAATCGTGAGCTTGCCGCGTTTCACGAGCAGTTGCGCCGCTTCCAGCCGCAGGCGGCCGAGGATGGTGCAGGCTTTCTCCCACGGAGCGGCGGCGAAGAACACCATGTCGCCTTCGCCGATGCCGAGGTTCTCGGTGAGCGCCGCCTTCTCCGCGTCGGAGAAAAATTTCACGATGGGCGATTTCCACTCGCCTCCCTCGACTTTGATGAAGGCGAGGCCTTTTGCGCCGAGTGATTTCGCGATCTCTTCGAGACTCTTGAGTTCGCCCTGCGTGAGGTCGGCAAGCCCCTTGGCGTTGATCGCCTTGATGACGCCGCCGCCGGCGACCGTGGATTGGAAGACCTTGAAGGCGGAGTTCGCGAACGTCGTCGACAGGTCGGCGAGCTCCAGGCCGAAGCGCACGTCGGGCTTGTCCACGCCGAAGCGGTTCATCGCATCGTGAAACGCCATGCGCGGGAACGGCGTGGGGATGTCCGTCCCGAGCACATCCTTCCAAAGCTTCTTCAACATGCCCTCGAACAAAGCGTAGATATCCTCGCGCGTCACAAACGAGGCCTCGACGTCGACCTGCGTGAATTCCATCTGGCGGTCCGAGCGCAAATCTTCATCGCGGAAACAGCGCGCGATTTGAAAATATTTCTCCACGCCCGCGACCATTAGGATTTGTTTAAATTGCTGGGGCGACTGGGAAAGCGCGTAGAACTGCCCCGCGTGGATGCGCGAGGGCACGAGATACTCGCGCGCGCCCTCGGGCGTGCTCTTGAACAACGCGGGCGTCTCCACCTCGATGAATTCCTGCGCGTCAAAGTAATCGCGGATCGACTTGGCGGCCTTGTGCCGAACCTGAAGGTTCTTCCGCATCTTGGGCCGGCGGAGGTCAAGGTAGCGGTAGGTCAGGCGCAGGTCTTCGTTGACCTTGTCGCCGCCGACATCGTCGAGGGGGAACGGCGGCGTGTCGGAGATGTTGTGAATTTCCAGCGAGGAGGCCACGATCTCGATCTCACCGGACGGCAGATTCTTGTTCTCCGTCCCGGCCGGACGCTGCACAACTTTGCCGGCGATGCCGATGACCGACTCGGGTTTGAGGTGCTTCAGTTGCTCGGCGAGATTGGCGTTATCCCGTGGCTCAAGCTGGATTTGCGTGACGCCTTTGCGGTCGCGCAAGTCGACGAAGATGATGCCGCCTTGGTCGCGGATGGTGTCCACCCAGCCGAGGAGCGAGACGTTCGCGCCGAGGTCGGCCGGAGTGAGCTGGGCACAGTGATGGGTGCGCTTCATGGTTATGACTTTCGGGATAAACCGAGCAGAAAGTCCGACGCCCGCAGCCGGCGCAAACACTAATTCGCGCGGAAAATTGGACCACCCGCCGGTTCTGCCTTACTTTCACGTTTGCGGCTTGCCGGCCACTCACCAACCCGCCTTTCTCCCTCCTCGCTTCTGCCCCAACCCATGCTGGAAACCCTGCTGCAATATATCCAGAGCTCACCGGCTGCGCTTTGGGGATTGTTTTTCATTCTGCTGCTGTGCGGGCTTGGGGTGCCCGTCCCGGAGGATATCATTTTGATCACGGCGGGCATCTGGGCGACGAGCGTTGGTTTTCCGTGGCTGGTCGCGGCGCTTATCATGTATGCGGGCGTAATTCTCGGCGACTCGATCATCTTCCTCCTCGGATGGAAATTCGGCACCCGCCTGCTCGCACTGGAAGGCATTAAGCGAATATTCCCCGCCGCGAAACAGGACCGCGTGCGACAGATGTTTGCCCGCCATGGCACGAAAGGACTCTTCATCGCGCGCTTCCTTCCCGGATTGCGCGCCCCGTTTTTCTGCACGGCGGGTGCGATGCACGTCCCGTTCCTCCGCTTCGTGTCCTACGATGGGCTCGCGGCGCTGGTGAGCGTGCCGCTCTTTGTCTGGCTCGGCCACTGGCTGTGGTCGCGCTTCTCGGAAGATATCGGGGCGCTCCACGCCGCTCTGAACGAAACCCATTTCTGGACGCTGGTCGTGACCGGAGCCATAGCGTTGTTTGTGATCGCCGCCGTGATCGTGTGGCGACGGAGCCACCGCTCGAAGCCGGCGTGAGGGAGTCTCGATCGGTCTCGCGGCGGCGGCCTGTGCCGCGATGTTAGATTGCCAGAGGGAGCGAGCGGGCTAGCCGACGATGAGGCTTTCGCCCGTCATTTCCGCCGGCTTTGGCAGGCCCATGAGTTCGAGCACCGTCGGCGCGATGTCCGCTAGTCGGCCGCCGCCGCGCAACTTGGTTGTTCCCGCGACGAGCCCCTCCCCCACGGCGAAAATCTCCACGAGGTTGAGCGTATGCGCAGTGTGCGGGCCGTTGACCGTGGGGTCCCACATTTGCTCCGCGTTGCCATGATCGGCGCAGATCACGGCGCGGCCGCCCACGCTCTCCAAGGCCGCCAGCAATTCGCCGACGCTGCGGTCCGTTGCTTCCACGGCCTTGACGGTCGCGGGCAGCGAACCGGTGTGACCCACCATGTCCGGGTTGGCAAAGTTCACGACGATCAAACCGTATTTTCCAGAAAGGATCGCGGCCTTGGCCGCGGCCGTCACTTCAGCCGCCGACATCTCAGGCTGGAGATCGTAGGTCGGAACTTTCGGACTCGCCGGGCACGCGCGGTCTTCGCCGGGGAACGGATCCTTGCGGTAGTTGTTGAAGAAAAATGTCACGTGCGGGTTCTTCTCGGTTTCGGCGCACCGGAACTGCGCCAGGCCGGCGGCGCTCACCACTTCGCCGAGAATGTGCTTCAACTTCTCGGGCTTTCCCGAGATCACATGCACCGGCAGTCCGCTCTCATATTCCGTCATCGTCGCGAAGTAGAGCTCAAGCTTGGCGCCGCGGTCGAAGTCTTCGAATCCGTCCATGACAAACGCCTTCGTGATTTCTCGGGGCCGGTCACCACGGTAGTTGTAGAAGAGCACGGCGTCGCCGTCGCGAATCATCGCGAGCGGTTTTCCATCTGTGCCCGTAATCCACGTCGGCGGCACGAACTCGTCGCCTTTCTGCGAATCGTTGAGCGGCTTGTCGTAGTAGGCCTGCACGGCGGCGGCGGCGCTCGGGGCGGTGGCGTCGGCTTTTTTGCCCGTGAGCATGTGGTAGGCTTTGCTCACGCGCTCCCACCGGTTGTCGCGATCCATCGCCCAAAAACGGCCGCACACGCTCACGATTTGCCCGATGCCAATCGCGCGGCACTGGGCGTCGACCTGTTTCACGTAACCGAGGCCGCTGCTTGGCGGCGTGTCCCGGC
>JBDSGI010000626.1:0-2680 GCA_039919035.1 Opitutaceae bacterium | reverse complement strand
AAAAAGCCATCGGCGCGATGCGCTTGGTGCGCGGCCTCGCCCCCGAGGATCTCAATGATTTCGAGGTTTTCTCCAACGAGTCACTGATCGAGGCCTTCAATAAGATCGCCGATGTCATCGCGGCGGGTGCGCTCATCATCAGTGCCATCGCGCTGCTCGCCTCGGGGGTGGGCGTGATGAACATCATGCTCGTGAGCGTAACCGAGCGCACCAAGGAGATCGGCATCCGCAAGAGCATCGGGGCGAAGCAGCGCAACATCCTCATGCAGTTTCTGGCCGAGGCCGTCGCGTTGTCGCTGATGGGTGGCCTTGCCGGCGTGCTGATCGGCGTGGTCGGGGGTAACACCGTCGCCTATCTGATGAACACTGCGATCACGTTCCCATGGCTGTGGACGGGTATCGGGCTGGCGGTGTGCGGCAGCATCGGTGTCATCTTCGGTCTTTATCCGGCCTGGAAAGCCGCCCGGCTCGATCCGATTGAGGCACTGCGCTACGAGTGATCGGATTTTTGATTTTCGAATTTAGATTTTCGATTGTGGCGCAGGAGCGTCTGACGGGAGGCGACCATGATAGCCGTGAGTTCGTCCGCCTCTCTCCAAAGCTCGGCCGTCCTTGCGGCGGGCATGAATTTTGATTCGGGAATCAGCTCCAGCCAGTAAGCGCACTCGTCGGCCTCTTCCTCGACGAGGGCGAGTTTCGCCACCATGGCGGCGGTCGACTTTGCGCGGCAGGCGGCTCGGTAGTTGGCGCCAACCGATGGGCCGGAGCGGCCATGCTGGTTTGCGAGGATGCGACCGGAGCGGGGCTCCGGCAACGCCTCGATCCGTTTCAGAATCCGAAGTGCAAACGCCGTTGTGCGCGCCTTCATTTCGTTTTCGTTCATGGAATCGAAAATCGAAATTCAAAAATCAAGAATCCGTCAGCCGCGCCGGATTTCGGAGCCTTGGAAACGGATCTGGATGCGGAAAACTTTTTTGATGCGGCAGACGATCTGGCCGGTCTTGAGATCGAATTTCTCCGGCACTTCGATGCGATGCAGGTCCACGACGGCGTGGTAGCCGCGTTCGGAAAAGACATCGATTAGCATGGCCAGCGCGAGCGGGTGATCGAGGACCGAATCCTCCGTGTTGATCTGGGCCACCCCGGAAATCGCGTGCCGGATGACTATCGGGATGATTTTTTTTTCGATGAAGACGGTGACCTGGGCGAATTGCTCGGCGTGCTCAAGCTCGTAGCTGTCGAGACGCTTCACCAATTCTTGGCGGGCGTGAATGATGATCTCGTTGGCGACGGGCACATGGCGGAGCCGGTCGACGGTGCGGGGATCGAGCTCGAGCGTGCTTTGGTATTCGAGTTCCTTGAGGATGTTGCGCTCGACCTCGGCGAGCGTGCCCTGCGCGTTGATGAAGTGATAGTGAAAGGTTTCCTTCAGTGATTGGAGGGCGTCCCACGTCTGCTCCTTGAACACGCGATAGCGCCGGCGCGCGAGACCTTCGTCGTGATCGGTTGGCCGATCTTCGAGCAGTTCCCCGACGCCGCTGCGGGCGACCTCTTCGTTGTGCGCCTTCGTTTCCCGGCCGCGATTGAGCTGGCGCGCGATCGATTCCTTCTCGTCGACGAAGAGCACCATGATGTGAATCGTCGGCTGGCGGAAATGGATGCTGAGCGGCGTGTCGTAAAACTCGCTACGGAGCCCCTGCATTTTTTCGACGAGTCGCGTAAGACACTCGACCTGAACCTTGGTGCGCGGGAAACCGTCGAGAATGACGCCGTCGCGATATTCCGGGCGCAGCAGCTGCCGGAGGAGCAGGCCGACGACTTCGCGGTCGCCCACCATGTTGCCGGCATTCTTCAGCGCGCGGGCTTCAGGCGAATCGAGGAGGGCGCTGATAACCACGGGCTCGCACGTGAGGCCGCGGGTCTGGGTGATGAACGCGGTGTTGGTGCCCTTGCCCGCCCCGGGGGCGCCGCCCAGGAGGATGATTTCCTTGGGGAAACGCAGGTTGGAGCGCCCGACCTCCGCTTCGAGGTCCCGCCAGACGGTGCTGAAGATCAGTTGGGCGTCCTTAATCTCAAGATCGGTCAGTTTGCCCGCAGGCGGAGTCGTGGCGGGGCTCGGGACGGGGGTGGGGGGCGGCATGGCAGGTGCGAGGTGAAGAGGGGCTAGAGAGATTCGGCGAAGAGTTCGACACAAGAAAATCTCCGCGGCGGAACCGGGTCCGATTGCATTGGTCCAAAGCATTCGATCCGGCGTGCGGGCTCAGCCTGCCGCCGGGTCAAGTTGAAGCTGGACCTGGCGGGGCCGCGCAAGCGGCCCCGCCTTGTTTTGTGACCTCCCTTGAGCTTTCTATTCAACGACCTTTGCTGTCCCAGATGCGTATTTTGATCGTTGATGATGAGGTTTCCATCCGCCGGACCACGCGCATCGCGCTGGAGTGCGACGGGCACGAGGTGGTCGATGTGGGCGGCGGCCAGCGCGCGATCAAGGCGATTGAGGAAGAGGCGTTTGAGGCGGTCTTTCTCGATTTAAAACTGGGCGCGGAGGATGGGCTTGAGGTGCTGGCCCGGCTGTTGAAGGCGCAGCCGGGGCTGCTCGTCGTCATGTTCACCGCCTACGCGAACATCGCCACGGCGGTCGAGGCGATGCGCCGCGGCGCGTTCGACTTCGTGCCGAAGCCTT
>JBDSGI010000625.1:0-3492 GCA_039919035.1 Opitutaceae bacterium | reverse complement strand
CGCTGGCGAAGATCGCGCACTGCCCGGAGATCGCGGTCTTCACGCCTTCGAATGCCGAGGGCAAGGTGGCCGACGGCGTGCTCGCCGCCCTGCACCTGCTCGGCATCGAGGAAGTATACCGCATCGGTGGCGTGCAGGCGATCGGCGCGATGGCGTTTGTCACGACCACGATTGCGCCGGTGGACAAGATTTTCGGCCCCGGCAACGCCTACGTCTGCGAGGCGAAGCGGCAGGTCTTCGGGCCGGTGGGCGTAGATTCGCTACCCGGACCGAGCGAGCTGATGGTGATTGCCGACGAGACGGCGAAACCGTCCTTTGTCGCGGCGGATTTGCTGGCGCAGGCGGAGCACGGTTCCGGTCGGGAGAAGATATTCCTGGTTGCCACCTCGATCGATGTCATCGCCGCCGTGATGTCCGAGATGCGCACCCAGCTGCAGCTCATCGGTCGGTCGGACAAAATCCAGCGCGTGCTGGACCACGGGTTTCTCGCGATCGAAGCCAAGTCGCTCACGCAGGCGGTGGACGTGGCGAACTACGTCGCGCCCGAGCATCTGGAGCTATTGGTCGCGAACTCCGAGGCCGAAAAACTCACCGCCGCGATCACGACCGCCGGCGCCATCATGATTGGCAATCACACGCCGACGGCGCTGGGCGATTTCACCGCTGGACCGAGCCACGTGCTGCCGACGGGCCGGGCCGGGCGGTTTTTCAGCGGCCTGCGCGTCGCGGATTTCATCCGGCGCACGAGCGTCATTCGATACGACAAGGCGAGCGTGAAGAAAGCTGAGCCCACAGTCGCGGCCTTTGCCGCGATGGAGAAACTCGACGTGCACGGCCGCTCGGTGCGGATTCGAACGCTGTAAGGAAGCACTATGCCGGGCCGGGTGGGGGGATGGCGCCGGCGGCCTCCTCGGGCAAATTCGGTTTGCTCTGCTGCTCCACGACGTAGGCCACGATGTCCTTCACCGAGCCCACCCGCTCCACGTCCGTGTCGGCAATGCTGAGACCGAAGGTCTCCTCGACCTCAAACATCACTTCGAGCGCACCGAAGGAATCCGCGCCGAGATCCTCCACCAGCCGGCTCTCGGGGGAGATTTGTTCCAGTGGCTTCGACAGTTTTGCGGCAAGGATTTCGCGCACTTTTTGTTCGATTTGTTCGGTGGTCATGGAAGGTGCGACTCAGGGCGGGTGAAGATGAGGGTGGCGTTGCAGTTTCCGAAGCCAAACGAGTTTGACATGACATGGGTCAGTCTGGCCGCGCGGGCCTCGTGCGGGACGTAGTCGAGATCGCACTCGGGGTCGGGTGAGTCGAGGTTGATGGTCGGCGGAATGATTTGATGCCTGAGGGCCAGCACGCAGGCGACGGCTTCAATCGCGCCGGCGGCGCCGAGCGCGTGGCCGATCATGGATTTGGTGGACGAGACGGGAATCCGGCCGGCGGCGGGGCCGAAGACCGATTTGATGGCGCGCGTCTCCGCCCGGTCGTTGGCCGTGGTCGAGGTGGCGTGGGCGTTGATGTAGTCCACGGCGGTCAGCCCGGCATCCTTTAGCGCCGCTGCCATCGCGCGGGCGGCGTCACGTCCGTCGGCCTCGGGAATGACCATGTGCCGGGCGCCCGAGTTGCTGGCGTAGCCGGTGAGCTCGGCGAGGATCGGGGCGCCGCGGCGCAGGGCCCGCGTCCGCTCCTCCAGAAGCAGGAGTGCGCCGCCTTCGCCCATCACGAAGCCGTCGCGGTCGCGATCGAACGGGCGGGACGCGCGCATCGGCTCAGCGTTGCGTTTCGACAGCACGCGCAGGGAGCAGTAGGCGGCGAAATTAAACGGCGTAAGCGGCGCCTCGACGCCGCCCGCGAGGCCCACGTCCATCTCGCCGTGCTGGATTTTTCTCATCGCCTCGCCGATGGCGTGGGCCCCGGACGCGCACGCGGTGGAGATTGCGAGGTTGGGCCCGCGGAAGCCGTGCTGGATGGCGATTTGACTGGCCACGGCGTTGGCCGTGATCCGGGGAACGGCGGCGGGATTCACGCGCATTTCGCCGCGTTTCAGCACCGCGACCATCTGTTCCTCGTGAAACAGCAGACCCCCCGCTCCCGAGCCCACAATCACGCCGAGCCGGTCCGGATCTTCGGCGGCGGGAAGGAGTTGGCCGGCGTCGATCGCCATGCGGGCGCAGGCGAGGCCAAAGTGCACAAAGCGGTCCACGCGCTTGGCGGTCTCCTCGGGCATAAACTGCTCGGGCGTGAAACCGCGCACCTGACCGCCAATGCGGGAGGGAAATTCCTGCGGGTCAAACGCGTCGATGGGGCTGATCCCCGACTGGCCCGTCGCGTTCGCCGACCAAAACGCGTCGGCGCCGATGCCGTTGCAGGCCACGACGCCCAAGCCGGTAACAACGACGCGATGCGGGTTCATGCAAAGATTGAGCGGCGGCGAACATCGGGGCGCCAGCCGCCAAGCTCAAGGATCGGTTTGGCGCGCGTTTTTCCGCCCGGGGGTAGCAGTCAGGCACCCCTGACGCGCATGAGCGCGGAAATCTCTCAACCCGAATTCTTGAGCGCGCCGACGATCACGGGCGCCTTCGGGTTCACCGTGCGGACGCATTACCGCGTTGCCCGTGTTGGGGAGGCGGGCACGCTGTCTGCACCATGTTCGCCTTTCGCTTCCCCCGTGGCCTTCGGTTCGCCGGTGCTTTCGTTTTCAGCCTCGTCGCGGCAGACGCGCAAACGCCGCTGTCTACCCGCCCGCTCACGCACGACGACTTCGATGGGTGGCGGAGCATCGCCACGCCGCAGCTCTCGCGCGACGGGCGTTGGCTGGCGTATTCGTTCATGCCGCAGGATGCCGACGGTGAACTCATCGTGCGCGAGGTGGCGACGGGCAAGGAGCACCGCGTGTCAGTGGGTGCGCTCCCGCCGCCCGCGGTGCCGCCGGCGGACGAGAATCCCAACCCCGAGGCGCCGCCGGTGGTGCGCAACATCCGGATCGCGTTTACCAGCGACAACCGATTTGTCGTCGCCGCCACGCATCCGCCCAAGGCGGAACTCGCCGCCGCGCGCCGCGCGAAAAAGAAATCCGAGGAGTTGCCGAAGGGCGGGCTAGTGACCGTGAATCTCGCGAGCGGCGCCGTCACGCGCGATGCCGGCGTGAAGAATTTTCAGGTGCCGACGAAAGGCGGCGCATGGGTTGCGTTTTTGAAGGAAGCGAAACTCGAAGAAAAAAAGACGGATGAGACTAAGCCTGCGGCCGAGACCACCGAGCCGAATGAAACCAAAGCGCCCGATGCCGAGGGGGACGATGATGTTGTCGACCCGGCCACGCTCGACGCCGCCGCGCGGCGCTTTCCTTCGGCTGCGGCTGGCCCGGCGACTACCGCGGTGGCAGGCGAGCGCACCTTCGGCACCGAGCTGGTGCTTCGCCAATTGGAGCAGGGGAGCGAGCGGACGTTGGCCGCAGTGAGCGACTATTCGTTTGCGCGCGACGGGCGCACGTTGCT
>JBDSGI010000624.1:0-3524 GCA_039919035.1 Opitutaceae bacterium | reverse complement strand
CGGCCGAATTCGCCGCCCCAGATCACGAGCGTGGTCTCGAGCAGGCCGCGGCGTTTGAGATCGGCGAGGAGGCCCGCGACGGGTTTATCCGTCATGCCGCAGAGCTTGCCGTGGTTGCCCCTGAGATCGCCGTGCGCGTCCCACTGGTCGTTGGGGTAGCACTGGATAAAACGCACGCCGCGCTCGACGAGCCGACGGGCAAGCAGGAGCTTGGACCCGTAGTCACGGCTGCGGTCTTGATCTATGCCGTAGAGGGCTTTCGTCTCGGCGTTTTCCTCGGCGAGGTTTACGGCGTCGGAGGCGGCGAACTGCATGTTGTAGGCGAGCTCGTAGCTGGCGATGCGGGCTTCGAGGTCGCGCTCCGCCGGATTGCGCGCGTAGTGCGCCTCGTTGAGCTCGCGCAGCAGATCGAGCTGGCGGCGCTGCTGGGCGTCGGTGACATCGGCCGGGCGACGGAGATTCAAGATGGGATTGTCGCCCGCGCGGAAGAGCGTGCCTTGGTTCGAGCCGGGGAGGAAACCGGCGCCCCAGTTGAGCGCGCCGCCCTTGGTGCCATCGGTCTTTGGCATGACGACAAAGGACGGCAGGTCCTGACTCTCGGAGCCGAGGCCGTAGCTCGCCCACGCGCCCGCGCTCGGAAAACCGGGACGGGTGAATCCGGTGTTCATCTGATACATCGCCGGCGCGTGGCTGTTCGAGTCGGCGTGGCACGCTTTGATTAGGCAGAGTTCGTCGATGACGCGGCTCGTGTGCGGCATCTGGTCGCACACCCACGTCCCGCTCTGGCCGTATTGCTTGAACGTAAAAGGCGAGCGCATGATCGGGCCGAGATTCCCAAAGAATGGCTGGATGCTCGTCGCGAGCCGCTTGCCGTGATAGCGGTCCAGCGCGGGTTTCGGATCGAAGAGGTCGAAGGCGCTCGGGCCGCCTTCCTGAAACAGCCAAATGATGGAGCGCGCCTTCGGGGCAAAGTGCGGGGGCTTGGGTGCGAGGGGATTGACGAAGGCTTTGCCGGCGGCGGGTGCGTCGGCGCCGAGGAGTTTGTCGGAGCCGAGCAGACCGGAGAGCGCGAGCAGGCCGAAACCGGCGCCGGCGCGCTGGAGCATTTCGCGGCGCGTGTAGGGTCGGGAGTCGCTGCCGGAAGCGGATTGATTGTTGCAGAGAGCCATGGCGGAAAGGGGAGCGGGGGCGCTCAGTTAACGTAGATGAATTCGTTGAGGTTAAAAATCACCTGACAGAGGTCAGTGAGCGTGCGGTGGGCGTTGCCGCCGCGCAGGGCGAGTTGAGCGTCGTAGAACTGGCCGAGGCGCAGGAGTTCGTCGCCCGTGGGCGGGCGGGACAGCGCGAGGGCAAAGGCGCGCGCGAGTTTCGTCTCCAGCGTTTCCGGCGCCTCCTGCGCGATGCGCGTGGCGAGGTCGGAGCTGCGCGCGAGCACGGCGTCATTGTTCATGAGGAGCAGCGCTTGCGTGGGCACGGTGGTGGCGACGCGTTGTCCGCAACTGGCGCTGAGGTCGGCACCGTCGAAGAGCTGAATCAGCGGAATTGGCACGGTGCGCTTACTGTAGGCGTAAACGCTGCGGCGATGCACCCACTCGTCGTCCTTGATGCCGGTCGGGTAGGGCGAGCCCGACAGCGTGATGATCGCCTCCGGCGGAATCGGGAGAACGACGCTGGTGCCGTAGAGCTGGGGATTGAGCCGGCCGCTGACGGCGAGGATCGCGTCGCGGAGATTTTCCGAGCTGATGCGTGTCGGGCTGCGCCGCCAGAGGGTGCGGTTGTCGGGATCGAGCGCGGCGCGTTGCTCATCGGTGGCGTTGTTTTGGCGATAGACCGCGCTGAGCAGAATTTTTCGGTGCAACGCTTTCACGCCCCAGCCACTGGCGATGAAATCGCGGGCCAGCCAGTCGAGCAATTCGGGGAGCGCAGGCGTGTCGCCTTTCACGCCGAAGTCGCTCGGCGTGCGCACGAGCCCTTCGCCGAAGTGGTGCTGCCAGATGCGATTCACCATCACGCGGGCGAGCAGTCCGCCGGCGCCGGCGTCGGCGTCGGTGATCCAGCGGGCAAGCGCGGCGCGCTGGTAAGTGGTGCCGCCCGCTTCGTCGTCGGGGGCGGACTTGCTGGTGTCCGGGGCGTAGCCCTGGGCGGTGAGCACGTCGATAAAGCCCAGCGCAACTGCATCGCCCGGCATCGTGACGGAGCCACGGCGCAGGATGTGGGTGGGTGCAGGCGTGGCGGAAACATCGGCGTAAACGAGCGTCTTGTCCTGCCGCGCGAATCCCCTTCGCTCGAGGTCGGTGGTGCGTTTGGCGAGTTCTTGGAATGCCGTCGCGGCCTCGGGCGTGAGCTTGTCTCGCACTTCGCGCACCGTAAGGGGATTGAAATTTCGACGCGGCTCGCTGAGACGCTCGACGTCGCGGCGGTTGGCGGCGAATTTTCCCTGCACGTCGTAGAGGAAATATTTTTGCGCGATGGGGTTTTTGTTGAGATTTGAGATCTCAGTCGCGAGGTCAGCCTCGGTCGCCGCGGGATTGCTTTTGAAGAAGACGGATCGGACGTGGGCGAGGTCGGAGTCCAGCTTGGCCTGTTTGACCGCGAGGATCGGCCCAATCACGTCGCCGTATTTACCGAACCAAGCCATGGTCTCGTCTTCAATGGCTTGCTTCGCCGCCTGCCACTTTTCTTTGCCAGCCTTCTGCTCCACTGCGAGCGGGCGTTCTCCGGTGATGACGGTGCGCTCGCCCGAATTAAAGATGCGGGCGAACTGATAGTATTCGCGCGTGGTAATGGGCTCGAACTTGTGGTCGTGGCAACGAGCGCAGCCGAGCGTGAGCCCGAGCATGGCGGAGCCGGTGGTCGCAATGAGGTCGTCAATCTCGTCGTAGCGGATTTGTTTACGGACATCGGGCGGGCCTTCGTCGCGCTCCTTCGGGCCGACGGCGCAGAAACCGGTGGCGGCCTGCGCGTCGACGTTGCGCGGCGCGAGTTCGTTGCCGGCGAGTTGCCAGCGCACAAACTGGTCGTAAGGCAGATCGGAGTTGAAGGCGCGAATGACCCAGTCGCGGTAGTGGTAGGCCTCGGGTTGATCGTCGTCGTAGCGGTAGCCGTTGCTGTCCGCGTAGCGCGCGACGTCGAGCCAGTGGCGGCCCCACTGCTCGCCATAGTGAACGCTGGCGAGCAGCCGATCCACGAGATGCTCGAAGGCCTTCGGATCGCGGTCTTTCACGAAGGCGGCGGCTTCCTCCGGGGCCGGTGGCAGCCCGGTGAGGTCGAAGGAGAGGCGGCGGATCAACACCGCGCGATCGGCCTCGGGGTTGGGTGTGACGCCGATTTTATCCTGCGCCGCGACGACGAAGCGATCGATGGCGGTGCGCGCCCAGGCCGAGTTTTTCACGGCGGGCTCGGCGGGCGACGCGAGCGGCTGAAAGGCCCAGTGGGTGGACTCGCGGACGGGTTGGCGCGGGCTGCCGGCGAGGAGAGAGGTCGCCAGCGAAACGAAAACAAGGGTGAGGCGAAGGGAATTCACG
>JBDSGI010000623.1:0-2783 GCA_039919035.1 Opitutaceae bacterium | reverse complement strand
CGGCCGCTCGGGATCGCCGGTGGGTTTCTCGGCGAATCGGACACGGCGATGACGATCGAGCGCACGGCGTTTGCGACGGCGGGCTATCGGCTTCAAACGCAGACACCGGCGGCGGCTGGCACGCTCATCAATGTCGCGACGCGCGCGTTCGTCGGAACGGGAGACGCCGTGATGATCGGCGGCTTCGTGGTGCGCGGGCCGCAAGCGAAGGAAATTCTCATCCGCGCGGCCGGTCCCGGCCTGGCGGCCTTTGGGGTGAGCGACGCGCTGGCCGATCCGATCCTGCGCGTTTTCTCCGGCGGCGCGGTGCTGGCCGAGAACGACAACTGGTCGACAACCGCCGCTGGGCAGTTGGGGCCGGCGGCGATCAGCGCGGCGGCGGTGCGCGCGGGGGCGTTTCCGTTTTTGAGCGGGAGCGCGGATGCCGCGGTGCTGGTGACTTTGCCGCCCGGCCCTTACACCGCGATCGTCGAAGGGGTGCGGGGGACGACGGGCGCGGGTTTGGTGGAAGCCTACGAAACGGGCGCCGGCGCGGCCAAGATCGTGAACCTCGCGACGCGGGCCTTCGTGGGCCGCGACAGCCGCGAAATGACGGGCGGGTTTGTCGTGCAGGGCGCCGCCGGCAGCACCAAACGCATTTTGATTCGCGTGCTCGGCCCGACCCTTGGTCGCGCACCCTTCAACCTTGGCAGCACCCTCGACGATCCGGAAATGGACCTGCGCAACGCGAAGAGTGATCTCCTGCTGCACAACGACGACTGGAGCACCGATGGGATAGGCGGGGCCAGTCCGGACAATGATTTCAAGCCGGTCATCGAGCTGTATGGTGAGAAGGAGATTTTCGCGACGGGGTTTGCGCCGCCTAATCGCCGCGAGCCCTGTGTGCTGGTCGATCTGCCGCCCGGGAGCTACACAGTGACGGTGCGCCCGTTTCGGTTGCTCAGCCCGGACCCGTTTATCGCACAGTCGGAGCGGCCGGGTGTCGGTCTGCTCGAGGTTTACGAGATCGCGCCGTAGCGCGCTGATTAAGGGACTTCATAAACTTCCGCGAGGCTGACGCCACTGCGGCCGGAGACATCCGCGATGTTTACGGTATAACGTCCGGGATCGAGCGTGACGAGGAGGGCGGCGTCCTTGCTGCCTTCCTGTAGCGCGAAACCGCCGACCGCAACGGTGGTAGTGCGTAAGTCGGCGGCGAGCGCACCGTCGTTCCAATTGTCATTTGTAAGCACCACTTTGCCGGTGTCGTCAAAAATTTGCAGCACCGGGTCGGGGAGGGTGCCGGGGACCCCGAAGGCGGCGAGTCCGGGGCCGATGCCGCGAACGACGAAGGAACGCGCGCGCGCGCCCTGCACCACGAATCCCACGATATGCGAATCGCCGCCGGCACCCGTGAGACTGCGACTGGAGATATTGATCAGACGGGTGGCGAGCGACACGCGATACACGAGAATCATCGAGTCGATGGTGGGGGACGCACTGAAGGACGAGCCGCCCTGAAAGCCGTCGTTGGTGGAGAAATCGTTGTCGTTGCCGACGAAGACAAAAAAATCGTCCGGCGCCGTCGGATCCAGCGCGGGCGCGATGGCGAGGCTCTCCCATTTTTCGGAAAGGGTGTTGCTGTTGTCGGCCGCGCTGTTGTTCAGGCCAAATTTCACGAGCTGAGAGAGATCGTTTAGGTCCAAGAGCACGGTGGAAGTGGCGGGCGTGACGCTGCTGGCGAGCACGCCGTTGGGAGCGACGGGCGTGGCAGCGGTGTCGAAGGCCGTGCCGGCGATATTGGTCGCGCCCGCCAAATCGTAGATGAGCACGGCGCGATAGAGTGAGGCGCTGGTGACGGAGGAGCCGCGGCCGTTGCCGTCGCGCGCGAGCACGAGCAGATGGCGACCGCTGACAAACGCGATGTCGCCCACCGAGGCCACCTGCTGCACGCCGGCCTGAGTAAAAATCGGGAGTGGTAAAATCCATTCGCCCCGCAACGTGGCTGACGTCGGATTCGAAATATCGTAGGCGAGCAGCCGGGTGTAGCGGCGCAGGCTGTTGCCGCCGGCGCCGCCGTCCTGGCGGGTGGCGGACTGCATGAGGGCGTAGAGCGTGCGCCCATCGCCGGAGACGGTGAGACCCTCAAAGCCTTGGTTGTTCTCGCGGCCGGTGGTCGGTTCGCTCGGTGATGGCGAAGGTTGGCCGGAGGCGGCGTTGTCGGCCGAGAAGGAATCGCGCCCGCCGCGTTTCGGGATCAGGGCCTCGGGTGGGCGGATGGCATTGAGCAGGACGCCTGCGGCGGAGAAGCGGTAGAGGTAGGGGCCGTATTCGTCAGAGAGGAAAAATGAACCGTCGGGCAGCAACGCGATCCCCTCGGCGTCGAGTGCAATTCGGTTGTTGGAGGCCTGCGGAAGTGCGGGGAAGCCGGTGCGCGTGCCCGCCGTGGTCGGCGACGGGTCGAGGGACGTGAGCGCGGTGCCGTTGGCCTCGGTGTAAAGTGTGGTGTCAGTGAGGGTGAGCCCGAGCTGGAGCTGATTCGTCGCGCCATTGGGTGCGGGGAGAAAAGAAACGCTGAGCCGGTGCCGGCGGGGCGCGTAGTTGTTGGCGGAGCCGTTTCGCGTGGTGCCGCGATCCGGTTGGGCGTAGAGGCTGCCGGAGTAGGAGCTGTCGGCGTTGCGGCGCCAGGTGCGTGAGTCAACTGCCAGGCCCGAGAGCGAGCCAAACGTCTCGCCCAACCGGTCGCGGAGCGAGGCGGGCACGCGACCCACACCGACGAGGCCTTTGTTCACAAACGTCGTTCC
>JBDSGI010000622.1:0-3073 GCA_039919035.1 Opitutaceae bacterium | reverse complement strand
TTCTCGGTCGCCGCAGGAGCGGCTTCGGCCACTGGAGCCGCAGCCTCGGACTTGGGCGTCTTCGCCTTCTTGCCCTTGGCGGTCTTGCGACTCTTGGACTTCTTGTAGCCCGGGTCATCGGCCTTCACGAACTCGATCAGGGCCATCTCAGCGGCATCGCCGAGACGCTGGGCACCGAGCTTGTAGATTCGGGTATAGCCACCGGGGCGGTTCGCGAATTCCTTATAGGTTTCGTTGAACAGCTTGGTGATCATGTCCTCGTTGCGCACATCGCGCAGGGCGAGGCGGCGCAGGTGGAGGGCGCGGGCATCGAGGATCTGTTTCCCGTTCTTTTCGATACGAGCGATCGCGCCGGCCTTTTTGGCTTTGGTGACGATTTTCTCGATGAAGGGGCGCAGGGCCTTGGCTTTCGTGAGGGTGGTCTTGATGCGCCCGTGCTCGATGAGCGAGGCGCCCATGTTGGAAAGCATCGCGGCGCGATGCTCACGGGTGACGCCGAGGGAGGCGTGGTGTTTTTGGTGACGCATGGATTTGGATTATTGGCGGCTCCCGATCGGCATTCCGGTCGCAGCGTAGGCGGCAGCGGACGGCGCGAGAGCCAAATGATGAATTGCGGATTTCGGATTGCGGAGTGCGGACTGGCAGATCGGCTGCGGCCGAAACCCAAGGGGTTCCATCCGCAATCCGAAATCGCCAATCCGAAATCGATTTAGGCTTCCTTCTTCGCTTCGAGGAGGCGCTCGTCGAACTTCATCCCGAGGGACAGTCCGAGGGCTTCGAGCTTGTCCTTGATTTCGTTGAGGGACTTCTTGCCGAAGTTGCGATACTTGAGCATCTCCTGCTCGGTCTTCATCGCGAGTTCGCCGACGGTGGTGATGTTCGCGTTGTTCAAGCAATTCGCCGCCCGGACGGAGAGCTCGATTTCGTTGACCGACATGTTGAGGAGCTTGCGGAGCTTGTTCTGCTCCTCGCTGACCTCGGACTGCTGGTTCTCGAACTCGTATTCCTCCTGCGAGACGCGATCAAACACGTCGAGGTGGTGCTTCAAGATCGAGGCGGACTGCTTGAGGGCGTCGTCCGGGGTAATGCGTCCATCGGTCCAGATTTCGAGGATGAGCTTGTCGTAGTCGGTGATTTGGCCGACGCGCGTGGCCTCGACGGCATACTTCACGAGACGAACCGGAGAAAAGAGCGAGTCGATCGAGATAACGCCGATCGCCTGCTCCTCCTTCTTGTTGGCTTCGCCGGGATAGTAACCGCGACCGGTCTTGATCTCGATCTCGGCCTCGAAGGAGCGCTTGTGGTCGAGGGTGCAGATCACCTGATCGGGATTGACGATGGTGATGTTGGAATCGGCTTGGATGTCGGCGGCGGTAATGGCGCCGGCCTTGGTAGCCTTGATGAGAAGGGTGATGGGCTCGCGCTTGGTCGAGACAATCAGAATCTTCTTCAGGTTGAGGACGATGTCGGTGACATCCTCGACGACGCCGTCGATGGATTGAAACTCATGGTTCACCCCGTCGATCTTGATCGACGAGATGGCGGCACCCTCGATGGAGCTGAGGAGGACGCGACGGAGCGAGTTGCCGACGGTGTGGCCGTAGCCGGCCTCGAAAGGCTCGGCGATGAACTTGGCGTAGGTCGGCGTGGAGCCTTCCTCGACCTTGGTGAGCTTGCTGGGCAGTTCGAACTTTCCGAGACGTTTTGGCATGGCTGGGGAGTTCTGACGTTAAGCGATAAAGAGTGTGGGTGGAGGCGGCTCGGGCTTAGAAGCGCGAGTAGAATTCGACGACGAGCTGCTCGTTCACGTCCTGGGTCATTTCCTCGCGCGTGGGGAGGCGGACGACGGTGGCCTTGAACGTCTCGGCGTTCATGGTGAGCCAGCCGGGGACGTTGCGAATGCGGTTTTCTTCAAGGCAGCGCGTGGCGAGTTGGCGGGACGCGGGCGTGTTCTTGACCTCAATCTCGTCGCCGGGCTGCACGTTGTAGCTGGCGATGTCCACCTTGTGGCTGTTGACGCGGATGTGGCCATGGTTGACGAACTGGCGGGCAGCCGCACGGCTCTTGGCGAGGCCAAGAAGGTAAACGGTGCTGTCGAGGCGGCTCTCCAAGAGTTGGAGGAAGCGCTCGCCGGTGACGCCGCGCTCGCGCTTGGCGATTTCAAAGACGCGCCGGAACTGGCGCTCAAGCAGGCCGTAGGTGTAACGGAGCTTCTGCTTTTCGTTGAGGCCGACAGCGTATTCGGAGACTTTGCGGCGCATCTTGGCGCCGTGAACCCCGGGAGGAAACGGACGGCGTTCGAAAGCCTTGCCGGAGCCGAGGAAATGAATGCCAAAGCGACGGCTGAGGCGGGTAGTGGGGCCGGTGTAACGAGCCATGGAATTTTCAGTTTAAAGTTTCGAGTTGAGAATGCCGGCGAATTAGACGCGACGGCGTTTGCGCGGGCGGCAGCCGTTATGTGGAATGGGCGTGACGTCGACGATCGAGACGATCTCCAAGCCGATGGCCTGAAGCGCACGTATCGCGGAGTCGCGGCCAAGACCGGGACCAGAGACGCGGATGACAATGTCCTTCAGGCCATGCGACATGGCGTTGCGGGCCGCGTCTTGCGCGACGACCTGAGCGGCGTAGGCGGTGGACTTGCGCGAGCCGCGGAAGTTACACTTGCCGGCCGACGACCACGCGATAACCGCGCCTTTTTGATCGGTGATCGAGACGATGGTGTTGTTGAAGGAGGCGAGGACATTCGCGACGCCGGAGACGACGTTCTTGGAGCCCTTCGCCTTGCGCACCTTGATGGTGCCCAATTCCTCTTTCAGGAGGTCCTCGGCGGTGGGCTGCTTGGCGACACCGTGAACCATTTCCACGGGCTTTTGTTCGCCCGCGGGACCGGCGGCGGGCGCAGCGCCCTCCGCGGGAATACCCGCAGCCTTGTCGGCGGCGGCCTTGAGGCCCTTGGCCTTTTTCTCGGCGGGGGAGGCAGAGGCAGCAGCCGGCGCGCCTTCAGCGGCGGGCTTGGCGGTTTTCTCTTTCTTGGGAGCGGACTTTTCTTCAGCCATGTGAGTAGAGGATT
>JBDSGI010000621.1:0-4127 GCA_039919035.1 Opitutaceae bacterium | reverse complement strand
CAAACAAAGTCGGCCCGACCGTAGGCGTCAGCCATGGCTGTCGTCTCTCTGCCCCATGCGGACACCAGCCCGAGGCCCAGCAGGCACGGCAGCACGCGAAAGAGCATCCCGCAGGCAATCGGCCGATTCCGGGCGACGGCCCCGAAGAGGTTCGCCCGCGCCGCACGAGCGGCCGGAACGACGCTCCCCGATTCCTCCCCCAGCGGACGTTCCCCGGTCGGAGCCGTGCCGTCATCGGGTTCCGCATACGCGGGGGTTAGGCGGCTCGCAGCGACGGCCGGCAGGGCCGGCATTTCCCGCCCGAGAACCAAATCTTGCTCGCGCGCGGCCACTGCCGAGGGACGATTCAAGTTCGCGAGCGGAAGGCCATGGACAGACAAAAATTTTCCGAATTCACCCCCACCGTCCTCCGGGATCGTCGGCTCGATCCCAGACACTGCCATCGCCCGCCCCCTATTCCCACGCCGCGCCGCGCTCCAATACAAACGAACAAGGGACCACGGCAGGGGAGCCTCGCGCACAATGACTTCCGTCTCCCCGAACGCACCGCGCCCTTTCGGTCCGACATCAGGCGTGAAAGTTTCCATGGCACTACAATCGGGCGGTTTAGGCTGACCTAAAGGCCAGAAAACCCGCGAGCGCGTCAGGATAACCTGACAAACATCGGGCGCATCTCACTGGTCTGGCGATGGAGACGCGACGCCCCCCGTCGCGTGGATCCGACCGCGGTGAGGGACCCCCCAGCCGCTTCTGAGAACCGAGGGCGGGCGCCCGAAAAGTGAGGTGCGACTTCAAGCCTCGCCCCGCCAACTCGACTGGCCGGACTCGGAAAAACGACCGATCTGCTCAGGCCTTGACGACCCCGGTCCGGATCGCATGACGCACAAGTTCGGCGGGCGTGGCGCAGTCCAGTTTGTTCATCAGGCGGGACCGGTAAGTCTCCACGGATTTGATTCCGATTTTCAATTCGTCGGCGATTTCTTTGTTCCGCCGACCGGCAACCACGAGTCGCAGCACCTGCAATTCCCGTTCGGAGAGCACCGGCTTGTTGTCATTTCCCAGCCCCGCCGAAGTCCCCTGGGCGCGCAGCATCGCTGTGGTTGTGTCCGCGCAAAGATAAATCCTTCCGGTCAGCACCGCCTCAACCGCCGCCAGCAACTCGGCCTGCCCGTTGGTTTTTTGCACGAACCCGCTCGCGCCGGCTTGCAGCGCTTCTTTTGCCAGCGCGGACTCCTGGGAGCCGGTGAGCACGACGACCTTAATCTCGGGGAAGGTCGCGTGGATTCGGCGGGTCAACGCCAAGCCGCCCTCGCCGGGCATGTCCAAGTCCGTCAGGACGACCTCCGGTCGCAATTGGGAAATGGCGGCCCAGGCACTGGCCCCGTCCGCCGCATCACCCACCATCTCATACTGCGGCTTCTGGCTCAGCACGTAGGCCAAACCCTGTCGCATGATGAGATGATCATCGGCAATGAAAACCCGGGTAGGCATGGGGGGGTGAAGATTCTGCCGCCTGACGTGCTAGTTCGCGAGCGTAGCGCGACCGAATTTCGGTTTGCAATCGAATCCCCCCACCGGCGGGGAAATTCCCCACGCATCTGAGAGAGTCATGTCCCAACATCTCGTCCGGCACGCATCAGACGCCCTGCGACAATGCCCGGTGAACCGCCCACAACACGTGCTTCGCTTCGCAGGGTTTGGCGAGGATCTGCTTCACGCCCAGCACCGCCAAGTCGCGCGTCCTTTCCTCATCTTCCAAGCCGCTCATCGCCACGATCGGCAAATACGGCTCAACCGTGCGCACGGCGCGAACCAGCGCGACACCGCCCATCTGCGGCATCATCATGTCCGTCAGCAGCAGGCGCACGCGACCCCGATGGGCGAGCAGCATCGCCAGCGCCTCCTTGCCGTTGCCCGCACAGAGCACCGTGTAACGATGATTCACCAGCAGGGTCAGGAGCACCTCGCGGTTGAGCGCTTCGTCATCCACCACGAGAATGAGTTCGTCGTGACCCATCAGCATCTGGCCGCTGTTGGTGCCCTGGCTCGCTTCCACCGCATCGATCAGCGCCGGCAGAAAAACACTAAAACACGCGCCCCGGCCCGGCTCGCTCTGGACCGTGACGAATCCACCGTGGCTTTTCACGATCCCCAGCACGGTCGAGAGCCCCAAACCCGTGCCGCGACCGACCTCTTTGGTGCTGAAAAAAGGCTCGAAGATTCGACCCATGATTTCCTGGGGGATCCCCTCGCCGGTGTCCTCGATCGCCAGTTCTACATGGGGGCCCGGCGTCAGATTGGGCGACAGGTGGCGGTCGGTTTCTGTCAGGACAACGTTGCGGGCATGGATGGTCAGGGTTCCGCCCTGCGGCATCGCGTCACGGGCATTCACGCACAGATTCATCAACACCTGATGGAGCTGCGTGGCGTCGGCCTCCACGGGCCGGAGGTCATGCGCCAGCTCCTGGGTGATCGAAATCTCCCGCGGGAAAGTCTCGCGCATCAGGCTGCACATCTCCTTCACGAGATGGCGCGCCTGCACCGGGCCCCGGTCGCCCTCGACCCCGCGACTAAACGTCAGGAGTTGCTTGATGATGTTGGCGCCCCGCATTGCGCTGCGCTCCACCATCTCCAGCAGCTCGTGCTCGCGCGGCGTGGTCTGTTCATCCCGCAGTAGCGGGGCCACCATCAGCATCGGCACCAGGATGTTGTTCAAATCATGCGCAATCCCGCTCGACAGCGTGCCGATGGCCTCCATCCGCTGCGCCCGGAGAAATTGCTCTTCCAGCTGCTTGCGCTCGGTAATGTCATCCGCCACCCCCACCACCCGCGTGACCGTGCCGTCCGCGTTTTTGACGGGAAAGGCCTTGTCATGGATCCACCGCACACTGCCGTCGGGTCGGACAACCCGGTAGATCTCGTCATAGGTGCCGAGCACCTGTTTCGCCCCCGCCGCCTCCAACACGCGCGCGCGATCCTCGGGATGGATACTCTCGATCCACGACTCGGAGGCCGCATAGAGACTGGCGCAGGTGCGGCCCCAAATCGTCTCATAGCCGGGGCTAACGTAGAGCATCTGATTCTTGGTGACGTCAGTCATCCAGAAAACCTCCCGGATGGTCTCGACGACCTGGCGAAACCGCGCGTCACTCTCGCGCAACGCCTCATCCTGAAGTTTTCTTGCCGTGATGTCCTCATGCGACACGACCACGCGCCGAGGCCCCGCGCTATGGAACGACGCCACGCGGGCGGCAAACCAGCCCTCCCCACCCAACCGCGGCCGGCGATATTCCAATTCGAAATCCTTCTCGTGCCCGCCCAGCGCGTCGCGGATCGCGCTTGCGACCAACCCGGCGGCGACGGCGCGCGGCCCGACCGTCCCCTCACACGCAAGCAGGTAATTGCCGCCCACGCCCATCGACTCCGGCGCCGCCGGGTTCTCTGCGGCGAACTTCAGCCACGCTTGGTTGGTCGTCAGCACGACGCCGGTCTCGTCCAAGATGGCGACGTGCGCCCTCAGGCTGTTGAGCGCGGCATGGGCCAGCCGCTCACTCGCGCGCTGGGCCCCGAGCGCCTCCGCCCGCTCCCGCCGCAGCCGCGCCTGATCCAGCGCCTGCTCCACGGCCGGCCCGAGCCTCGTCAGCCGATCTTTCAACAGATAATCGGCGGCACCCTGCTTCATGGCGGCCACGGCCGTCTCTTCGCCGATGGTCCCGGACACTAGGATAAAAGGAATCTCCCGCCCGCTCGCGCGCAAAAGCTCCAGCGCCCGCAGCCCGTTAAATTGCGGCATCTGATAGTCCGAGAGCACGAGCTCGGGCGCCTCGGTCAAGGCCACCACGAATTCCTCCTCGCTGTCCACCCGTCGCCAGTTGAGTTCGTAGCCGGCGTGACGCAGCGCCCGCAAGAGCAGCTCGGCATCGGCCGGCTCATCTTCGACGATCAGGATTTTTAGCGGATGGCCCATGGAGAAATTATCCCGCCGTTTCGGGCGGTTGATTGAGGAGCAGCCAATAGAGTCCGATGTCGCGCACCGCCTCGTTGAAGCGTTCGAAATTCACCGGTTTAACGACATAGCTGTTCACGCCCAAGTTGTAGCTTTCCACAATGTCACGCTGCTCCTTCGA
>JBDSGI010000620.1:0-3423 GCA_039919035.1 Opitutaceae bacterium | reverse complement strand
TGGGCGAAGCCGTAGTTGAGCGCGGGTTGGAAATAAAAATAGTTGGCGACGTAGCCGCCGTCGCGTTCGCCGTAGCCGCGCACGGGCTGGAGCGGGGCGGAGGCCATGGTCTGCACGATAGTGGCGGGCGCACCGGGGACGGCGGTGGCGGAGCGAGGCGGGGCGGGGCGTTCCCAGGCGCTGCTGGTCCAGATATACCAGTCGGAATATTTGTTGCGCTCGGCTTTGGCGGAGGCTTGGAACCAAGGGTGGGCCGTGGAGGTGTGGCCGGCGACGAGGTCGAGACAGACCTTCATGCCGCGGGCGTGGGCGGCGGCGAAAAGGGCGACGAGATCGGCGTCGGTGCCGTATCGGGGATCGACGTGGTAGAAATCGGCGACGTCGTAGCCAGCGTCGCCCATGGGCGAGACGAAACAGGGGTTGAGCCAGACGGCGTTGCAGCCGAGGGATTTTATGTAGTCCAGTTTGGCGATGACGCCGGGGAGATCGCCGATGCCATCACCGTTGGTATCGAGAAAACTCTGCGGGTAGAGCTCGTAGAAAATGGCGGAGGCGAGCCAGGAGGGAGTCGGGCGTTTCATGGCGTGAGATTACGCGCGGCGAGCTGGGCTTTGATGCAAAGTTCGGCGGCCTTGAAGGCGTGGGCCTGGGTCATCGCGGTCTCGGTGCCGTCGAGGCAGTCGCGGATGAGCTGGCCGAAGTAGGGGAATCCGACCTTGCCCTGCAGCTCGAGGTGATGTTCGCCCTTGGCGTCGACGAGGATGAGGTGGTCCGTGGATTTGGCGCGGGCGACGTCGAGGTATTTGCGGAGTTCGATCGTACCTTCGGTGCCGAGGATGAGGGTGCGGCCGTCGCCCCAGGTGCCGAGGCCGACGGGGGTGAACCAATCGACGCGGACGTAGTTGGCGGCGCCGTTGTCGCTAAGGAGGGAGGCCTCGCCGAAGTCTTCGAAGTTGGGGTGGTCGCGGCGGGCGTAGTTGGCGACTGCGGCGTGGAGGATGGTGGCATCGTGCGCGCCGGTGTAGTGGAGGAACTGCTCGAACTGATGGCTGCCGAGGTCGCAGAGGATGCCGCCGTAGGATTGTTTCTCGAAGAACCACGCGGGGCGGATCGGGGCGTTGAGGCGGTGGGGGCCGAGGCCGAGGACCTGCACGACGCGGCCGATCGCACCGAGGGCGATGAGCGTGCTGGCGTGGACGGCGCACTCGACGTGGAGGCGCTCGGAGTAATAGACGGCGAACTTCTTCCCAGTGGCGGCGACGGTGGCACGGGCCTCGGCGAGCTGGGCGAGGGTGGTGAGCGGGGCCTTGTCGGTGAAGTAGTGCTTGCCGGCGCGGAGCACTCGGCAGCCGAGGGAGCCGCGGTCGCAGGGAATGGCGGCGGCGGCGACGAGGCGCACGGCGGGATCGGCGAGGATTTCGTCGAGGGAGCGGGCGACGCGGGCGGCGGGAAAGCGCGCGCTGAATTTCGCGAGTTTGACGGGATCGGGTTCGTAAACCCAGGCGAGCGTGCCCCCGGCTTCGAGGAGGCCCTGGGTCTGGTTGTAGATGTGGCCGTGATCGAGGTGGGCGGCGGCGAAGACAAATTCGCCGGGCGCGACGACGGGGACGGGCTTTGGGCCCGGTTCGTAGGCGGAGGCGTTCACGGGATTTTTTTCGCCGTCGGTTCGAGGTCCCACACGGTGAGGCCACGCAACTGCGCTGGGTCGATGGGACGATTCGGCCAGAGGCTGGCGAGGTAGCCCACGACGACGGAGGCGACGAACGCGACGAAGGAGTGGAAAAATGAATTGATCGTCGTGAAATTCTGGACCCACAGCGTCACCGCGATGCTCGCGACGCAGCCGACAATCACGCCGCGGGAATTGGCCCGGCGCGTCAGCATCCCGAGCGCAAAAACCCCGGGCAGCGGCCCGCCGAAGAGCGCGAGCAACCGGATGGCCTGATCCCAGAGCGAGCTGGAGCCGAGGCTCGCCACCCAGAGAGCCATGCCCGTGGCGAAGATGCCACCGACGCAGGTGACCCAGCGGCCCAGGCTCACGCCGCGAGATTCGAGCAACTTCGGCCTGAGTACGCCGAGAAAATCGCTGGCGGCGATCGCCGCGACGGAGTTGAGGGAGCTGCTAAGCGTGCTCATCGCCGCCGCAAAGATGCCCGCGATGATGAGGCCGATGACGCCGTGCGGCAGTTCGTGGGAGACGAAGTAGCCCACAATCGCGTCGTTGGGCAGGCCGGGCAGGAGTCGGTCGGGATTCACGTGGTAGAAGGCAAAGAGCGCGGTCCCGACGAAGAAGAAGATGGCGTTGCTGGGAAACCCGAGGATCGAACCCATGAGCACGACCTTGCGGGCGGAGCGCTCATCCTTCGCCGCGAGGGCGCGCTGCATCAGCGGCTGGTCGGCGACGAGGGTGAAAATGTAGCCGACGAAAAACCCGAGCATGACCCACGCGGTGACGTCGGTGAGGTTGAGGTCCCAGGAGATGAACTTGAATTTACCCGCGGCGGCACCCTCGCGCACGATGCCGGAGAAGCCGCCCTGCACCCCGGCCGCCGCATACCAGAGGATGAGGAAGACTCCGAAAAACTTAACCGCAACCTGCATGACGTCGGTCCAGACCACGGCCTCGAAGCCGCCTTCCATGGAGTAGATCGTGGTGACGAGACCCATCAGCGCGATGCTGAGGTAAACGTTCATCCCGGTGGCCGCCGACAGGGCCAGCGCCGGGAGGACCATGATGACGCTCGCGCGCCCAAAGATTTTCAGCAAGGCACCCAGCCCGGCGATGATGAGGCGCACGGTGCGATTGAAGCGGCGATCCAGATACGCGTAGATGGTAGGCGCGTTGAGCCGGCGAATGATGCCAATCAAAGAGTAGGCGACCAGAAATCCGGCCAGAGAACCGATGGGGCCCGCGATCATCGGCAGCCAGTCCTTGGAGTAGGCGTAGGCCGGCAGCGCCATCATGCTCACGCTGCTCACGGCGGTGCCATACCAACTGACCGCGCTCGCCCACGGAGGCACGCGTCCGCCGCCGAGAAAATAGTCCGCGCCGGAATTGCGTTTCTTGCGCTGCACCCACCAGCCGATGCCGATGTTCACGGCTAAATACAGGGCGATGAAAGAATAGTCTGGCCACTGCAGCGTGTTGACGGGAGTCGGAACGGACATGGCGGGGCGAGGGGGTTAAGACGGGAAGGCTAACAGGCGGCGAAGGCCGTAAGTGCGAGCGCACGGACTTGGGACTCGTCGGGATGGACGGCATTCGCCCCACCCGATCTCGCCGGGGCGGCGGTGAGCTTGATGAAGACGAGGCAGGCTTTCTGGCCGGCGGCGCCGGCGTTGCCGGAGGCGAAGGTGAAGCCGCGTGTGATGGGCACGCCGACAGGAAACACTTCGACCTGCCGGATCGTGGTCATGCGGGCG
>JBDSGI010000619.1:0-3237 GCA_039919035.1 Opitutaceae bacterium | reverse complement strand
CTGGCAGTTTCACCCGGCGCGCCGGGCCGAGGCGCTGCGGCTCGAATGGGGCGCGGCGCCGGACGATCCGGTGGTGATTCACGCGGGGCGGATGGCGGCGGAGAAAAACTACGGGCTGCTGTTTCGCGCCTTCGCGGCCATGCGCGCGGCGAATCCCCGCTGCCGTTTCGTGCTTGTCGGCGACGGGCCGTTGCGCGCCCGGCTGCAACGCGAGCATCGCGACTGCGTTTTTCCCGGCTTCGTTCCGCGCGGCGAACTGGCGCGGCACTACGCGTCGGCGGACATCTACATTCACGCGAGCCTGAGCGAGACCTTTGGCAACGTGCTCACCGAGGCGATGGCGAGCGGGCTGGCGGTCGCCGGCTTCGACGATGCGGCGGCGCGGCAGTTTGTCGTGCATGGGAAAAACGGCCTCACGGTTCCCTGCGATCAACCGGAAGCGCTGGTGGACGCGGCGGTGCTGCTCGCGACCGATGACTTGCTCCGAGCGCAGTTGCGCCCGGCGGCGCGGCAGACCGTCGAGCCGCAAGCGTGGGACAAAGTGATCGCGCGGTTCGAGGCGGACCTCGCGCAGGCGGCGGGTGCGGGCGTGACCCGGACCGAGCCCGCCCTCGCATGAGCCCGCGCGTCTTGATTCTCACGGCTGGTTTTGGCGAAGGACACAACGCGGCGGCGCGCGCCGTGCGCGACGCCTGCGAGGCGAAGCACGGCGAGGGCTCCGCCGAAGTTGCGGATGTCTTCGCGCTGGCCTCGCCGCGCTTTAACGAAGTGGTGCGCCGCAGCTACCTCGGCTTGATCAACCGTGCGCCGCGGCTCTGGAGCGGGGTTTACGCGTGGCTCGATCGCTCGCCGCTGGCGACCCGAATGATGCGGATGCTGCCCCGCGAAACGCGCGTGCTCGCCGAGCTGATCGAGCGGTGGCAGCCAGACGTCATCTGCTCCACCTATCCGGCCTACGCCTTTATGCTGGAGGCGCTGGCCAAACAGGGGCGGGTGGCGGTCCCGTGCTTCAACGTCGTCACCGACTCGATTAGCATCAACTCGCTGTGGTGGCGCGCCGGCGCGGACGGGTGGTTTGTGCCGAACGAGGATTCGGCCGAGGTGATGCGCCGGGCCGGCGTCGAGGCGCGGCGGCTGCACGTGCTGGGCTTTCCGGTGCAGCCTTTTTTCACCGCGCAGACCGGCCGCCTCACGCCGCCGCCGCTTGCCAGCGGGGTCGCGCCGCGCGTGCTCTACATCATCAACTCCGGCACGCGCGCCGCCGCCGAAACCGCGCGGCAATTAATCACCCACACGGAATGGGATCTCACCTGCACGGTCGGGCGCAACGACCGGCTCGGCGCCGAGCTGGAGCGACTGGCTGCCGGCCGGCCGCATCCGACCACGATTCTCGGTTGGACGAAGGAGATTCCGCGTCTGCTCATGACGCACCACGTCGTCATCAGCAAAGCCGGCGGCGCGACCACGCAGGAGGCGCTGGCCGCGCGCTGCCCGATGATTGTGAACCAAATCGTGCCAGGCCAGGAAGAGGGCAACTATGAGCTGCTGCGACGCCACGGCATCGGCGCGCTGGCGGAGACGCCCGAGGCGGTCCGGCGCGAACTGGCGCGGGCATTTGGCGACCACGGTCGCGTTTGGGGCGAGTGGCGCGCGGCGCTGGCTCCGCTCTCGCGGCCCAAGGCGGCCGAGGAAATCACGGACGTGCTGGCGCGGCATGCCCAACTTTCGGCCGCGCCCGAACCTATCCCGATGCCGCTGCGGGCAATCGCGGCCTCCGCATGAAAACCCGTTTCATCTTCAATCCCCGCTCGGGTCGCAATCGCAGCCGGCCGGCGCTGGCCGGCTACGTGCGCGACTTCATCTCGGCCCACGCGCTCGACGCCGACTTCACCGCCACCGAAGGGCCCGGTCACGCCACGGCGCTCGCGCGCGAGGCGGCGCTGGCGGGCAACGGGGTCGTCGTCGCGATCGGCGGCGACGGCACGATGAACGAGGTTGCGCAAGGTCTGCTGCACACGCCCGCCGCGCTCGCGCTCGTGCCGTGTGGTTCGGGCAACGGCCTCGCGCTCCATCTGGGTCTGCCGCGCGACCCGCTCGCCGCTTTGCAACTCGCGACCGGAGTCGGGAGCCGGGTCGTCGAAGTTGACACCGGCACGGCGAACGGCCGGCCGTTTTTCAATGCGATGGGCCTCGGGCTCGACGCCGCCGTGAGCGAGCGCTTTAACCGCCTTACGCGGCGCGGCCTGCCGGCCTACGTCCGCGTCGCGCTTTCGGCGCTCCGGCATCTGCGCCCTGAGCGCTGCACGATCACCTGCGGGGATCGCCGCGAATCGATCGACGTGCTCCTCGTTGCTGTCGCCAACTCGGATCAATATGGCAACAACGCCAAAATTGCCCCGCGCGCCCGGGTGGACGACGGCCGGCTGGATCTGGTGGCCATCAGCACCGGCGGCTGGCTCAGCGTGGCGGCGCTCGCCCCGCGACTTTTCCTCGGCAACATCGATCAAAGTCCGCTCGTGACGCGGCTCGCTGGCGCGCGCTTCACCATCGATCGCGTGGCCCCGGGTTTGATCCACACGGATGGCGAGACGCATGCGACCGGCGCGCGCATCGAAGTCGTGCTGCAGCCGCGCAGCCTCCGAATCGTGATTCCGGCGGCGTCCGCCGCAGTCGCGCCGGCACGCCGGCCGGCCCGGGCAAGTTTCGCCCTGCAATTTCCATGAAACTAAACGTTCGCACGATCATTCTGTCCGACGTGCATCTCGGCACCTCGGAATCCAAGGCGGCGGAGGTGAATCACTTTCTCCGCCAGACGCGCTGCGCGAAACTGATCCTCAACGGCGATATCATCGACGGCTGGCAGCTCCGGCGCGGCGGGAGCTGGACGAAGGCCCACACGCGCTTTGTCCGCATCGTGCTCAAGAAACTCGAGAAGCGCGACACCGAGGTCATCTACCTGCGCGGGAATCACGACGACATCCTCTCCAGTTTTCTCCCGCTCGATTTCGAGAATCTCCGCATCGTCGAGGATTACATCCACGAAAGCCCGCGCGGCCGCTATCTGGTGCTGCATGGCGACGTGTTTGACACGATTACGAAGAACTTTGTGTGGCTCGCGCACCTCGGCGACTGGGGTTATCAGCTCCTCCTGAAATTCAACCGCGCCTACAACGCGTGGCGCCGTTGGCGCGGGCTCGAATACTGGTCGCTCAGCAAGGCGATCAAGGCGCGGGTCAA
>JBDSGI010000618.1:0-4632 GCA_039919035.1 Opitutaceae bacterium | reverse complement strand
CGCCGACGATCGGCGTGCCGAGCGGCGGCGTGATGTTGCTCGTGGCGGCGCCGGCGCGGAGGGGCGCGGCGGGAGTGGCGGCGGCGTGGGCGGTGGTAGGCAGCGCGACGGAAATGGTGAGCGTGAGGAGGAGAATCGGGAGGCGCATGGATGAAGAGGGAGAGAAGGGGGAGCCAGGAGAGATAGAAGAGGGCGAGAATCTAAGGCGTGGTTGCAAAGCGGCGTTTGGGTAGGCCAGCGCGCTTCCAACCCGCGCTCGCAAGCGAGCTGACCTACACAAATCCGATTCGACGAAACTGGCACTTTGAAAATACGGCCGAGGCAGGAGTCAGAACGATCCCTTCACGCCGAGGGCGAGCGCGAGGCCAAACTCGGACGTGCGGTTCTGGCGCGCGTAGGCGGGCGTCTCGTCGCCGTAGCGCAGCAGGGTCTGCGGCACGTTGCCGACGTTGTTGGCGCTGGCGACGAGCGAGAGGCCCTTGCCGAGCTGGTAGGAGCCGTTGAGGTCGAGCGTGGTGCGCGCGTCGAAATACTGGAACGCGTTCGTGCCGACCGCAGGCATCGCGGCGCGCTTGTCGAGGCCGCGGTAGTTCCAGCGTGCGACGAAGCTCACGCGCTTCCAGTTGAACGAGGCGCCCCAGTTGCCGGTCTTCGGGATGAAGGTCGTGAAGTCCGCCTGCCGGTCGCCCTCCAGCTTCAGCTTGGTCGCGTTGGCAAAGACGGTGAAGTGGCTGCCCCACTTGCCGAGGCGGCGCAGCGAGTGGCGGAAGTTGAACTCGGCGCCGCTGATGCGCGCAGCGCCCGAGTTGAACTTGGTGTTCACGTTCCAGCCCGTGTAGCCCGGGTCGAGGCCGAGGTCCTCGAGGATCGCGGGCGTGGCGAGGCGGACCTGCGTGCCGAAGAAGTTGCTGATGTTTTTTCGGAAGACGCCGGCGCTGAAGATGCCGCCGCCCTCGGTGTAGTATTCGGCGGAGAGATCGAAGTTGTCCGCCGTCCACGGCCGCAGCGCGGTGTTGCGCACGGTGATCGTGCCGCGCACGATCGCGGGGTTGTTTTGATCCTGCTCGTTGAGATCGTTTTCGGAGAACTGCGCGTTGGGAATCACGTCGAGGAGATCGGGGCGGCCATAGGTCTGGGCGTAGGCGGCGCGCACGAGGAAGTTTTCCGTGGCGTTATAGTTGAGGTGAATGCTCGGGTAGAGGCCGTCGTAATCGCGCGCGACCGCGTAGCCGCGATCCTTGCGGGTGAGGCGGAGTTCGTCCATCGAGCCGGCGGCGCCGGCCTCGGGCTTCCGGATGCGCTGGCCGACGGCGTTGCGGGCGAACGCGCCGTTGGCATTGCGCGCGAAGACCGCGGCGAGGTCGACGAACGGTCCCTGGCCCGAGTCCTCGGTTTTCTCGAAGCGTGCGCCGGTGAGGACGCTAAGCCGGTTGTGAAAAAAACGCGCCTCGGTCTGCAGGTAGGCGGCGGAAACGGTCTCCTTGATGAACTCGGAGCCGGTGATGCGCGACTGCTCGGCGGCGACGAGGTTGGCGAGCGTCTGGGTGAAGAGGTTGAGCCGGTAGAACGCGCGGTTGACCGAGATCCACGGGACGTTGCTGAACCCGTAGAACGAATCCTGATTTCGGTAGGACTGCATCTGGTAGGGCGCGGCGGAGTCGGGCGTGGCGGTGTTGCCGTCGGGCCCGGCGTAGGTCCAGGGCGCGGTCTGCACGCGGGCGTCCACCTTCAGCGTGCTGCGCGCGCCGCCGAGCTCGAGCGACGTCGGGAAGGGCAGAAACGCGAAGCGCCGGCGCACGGCGAGCTGGGCGGAGCGATGGTCGGAGCGGTTGTCGTAGGGCTGCTGGGTCGCGGTGGTGAGGGTGTAGTTGTTAATGTCGTAGTAATCGATCGGGCGTTCGGTGCCGTCGAGGGCCTCGATGATCCGCGGGCGGTCGAGCACGATGTCGCGGAGCGAGACGCGCGGGGTGCCGTTGAGCGTGGCGGTGAGGCCGCCGAAATGCCCCGGGTTCGGCCGCGTGCGATCGGAGAGCGAGAGGCTGGCGGAGGCGTCGAGTTTCCAGCGTCCGTCATCGTGGCGGTATTTCAGCCCGAATTGATCGGTGCCGCCGAGGAACGTCTGCGCGCTGCCGCTGAGCGTGACGCCGCCGCGGCCGGTGGCGCCGACGGTCTCATTTTCCGAAAAACGAAACGGCACGCCGGTCGCAGGCAGCGGCGCGGCGACCGTGCCGGCGTTGAAGGCCCAGGTCTGCGTGCCGATGTAGGTCGAGTAAGTGTTGCGCTGGGCGTTGAACGAGAGCACGCCGTGGGGCGTCGCGCGCCAGTCGGCCTTGATTCCCCAGTTCGTGCGCGACTGGCTGCGCGGGCCGTCCTGCAGCGTGTATTGCTGGAGATACGGCCGCGCAAACGTCGCGCCGGTGCCGGTGCCCCCGGCGTTGAACAGCGTTGTGGAGAGATGCTGCTCGTTGTATTTGTTGCTCTGCATCCCGGTGAGGACGACGCCGAAATTGCGGTTGACCGGCAGCGTGTAGTCGAACTCGAAGCCGAGGTGGATTTTCCGCGTGGGATGATCGCCGTTCGTGTGCGGTGTCTTCCGGAAAGTGAGGTTCTCGCTGTTGGCGATGAGCGTGAAGCCGTAGTTGAGCCGCGCCTTGCTGCGCTCGAAGGCGCTCTTCGTGACGAGATTCACGGCGCCGGCGAGCGAGTCGGCGGGCGTCGAGGGCGTGGGGACCTTGGTTACCTCGATGCGGGAAATATTGTTCAGCGCCAGGGTGTTCATGTTGAACGTGCGGCCCGGTGCCGCATTGGCGGAGACCATCGCCGCGCCGTCCGAGGTAAACGCCGTCATGGCCCCGCCGATGCCGCGCACCGAGACGCCGACGATCTCCACCTCGCTGTATTCCATCGCGAGGCCGGGGATGAACTTCAGGAACTCGCCGACATTGCTGCCCAGCACGTCGCCGAGCTCGTCGGTCGCCATCACGTTCTTCAGGTTTGGCGCGAAGCGCTGTTCGTTGGTCGCGATGGCGCGCGCGTTGGTCTCCTTGTCCGACGACACGGTGAAACGGTCGAGCTGCACGACCGCCGCGGTCGCGCTGCCGTAGCGCGCGCGGCTGGTGAGCGCGACATTCTGTTCTGCATTTCCGCCTGGCGGCACCGTCACCGCGACCTCCTGCGGATCGAGGTTGGTGAAGAACACCTCGAGCGTGACGGCGCCGGCGGGCACATCGACGAGACGGAAGCCGCCGAAGTCGTCGCTGTAAACGACGAGGTCTGTGCCCCTGACGGCAATACGCGTCTTGCCGAGGGAGTTGCCGGTGACGGCATTCTGGACGCGGCCCGTGATTGTGCCGGTGGCGGTGGTCTGGGCGGAGACGTTAAGCGAGGCGGCGAGAGCGCCGGCGAAAACAAACAGCAAGGCGAGGAATTTTCGTTTCATGGGAGTGGGCACGAAGTGGGGAGCGGAGAGGGGTGGCGCCAAGCTACCTCGCGACGCCGGACGATCAACAGCGATCGCGGCCGTGCGCTCCGAGGACGCAGCTCAGTTTCTTGCAGGGTTTACGTTCACGGCGGTTTGCTTTTTTTGGGCGCGGCTTGTCCGCGCCCGTCGAAAAAAAGGCGCGCACGAGGCGCGCCCCTACGCTATGGGCTACCTCTTCAATAAAACCGCGATCAGCCAAATCAGCCACAGCAGCGCGATGAACAACAAGACTCCGGCGCTCAGCGCATTGGCGCCGAGCGGATCGAGCACCTGCGCTCGGGCCCGCTTTTTGTGGGACGCGACGGCGAGGATCAACAGGAGCAGTCCGATTCCAAAATAGATCCCGAACAGGGTCGCCGGTGTGCTCACGGTTTCTTCGCATCCCTCGCCACCGGCTTCACGTAGGTGTCGAGCCACGTCTCCATTTCCCAGAGCATGTGCAGGACGTTTTCGCGGCCGCGGTAGCCGTGGGATTCGTGCGGGAGCTGGATGTAACGCGTGGTCGCGCCGTGGCCCTTGAGCGCGTTGTAGAAGCGTTCGCTCTGGATCGGGAAGGTGCCCTGGTTGTTGTCGGCCGCGCCGTGGATCAGGAGAATTGGCTCCTTGATTTTGTCGGCGTGGTTGAAGGGCGACATCGCGGCGTAAACCTCCGGGGCCTGCCAGAGTGTGCGCTCCTCCGACTGGAAGCCGAAGGGCGTGAGCGTGCGGTTGTAGGCGCCGCTGCGCGCGATGCCGGCGCGAAACAGGTCCGAGTGCGCGAGCAGGTTGGCGGTCATGAACGCGCCGTAGCTGTGGCCGGCGACGGCGATGCGCTTCGGATCGGTGACGCCACGGCGCACGAGTTCATCGACGGCGGCCTTGGCGCTCGCCACGAGTTGCGCGACATAGGTGTCGTTGGGTTCGGCGTTGCCCTCGCCGATGATCGGCATCGTGGGATCGTCGAGCACGGCGTAGCCGGCGAGGACGAAGGGCAGGGGACCGAGCGGGCTCACGCGGATGAAGCGATACGGCGACTCCTTCACCTGACCGGCGGCGCCGGCGTCTTTGTATTCGCGCGGGTAGGCCCAGAGCAGCGTGGGCAGCGGGCCGTCGAGCGGGCCGCGATTCGGCGGGAGATAGAGCGTGCCCGACAGACTCACACCGTCGGCGCG
>JBDSGI010000617.1:0-2872 GCA_039919035.1 Opitutaceae bacterium | reverse complement strand
GCGCAGCTTCTCGGCGGTTCTGGGAATACGGAGCAATTTTGGGTTACGGTGAAAACCAACCTGCAAGCCGGCCGAATTCGGATGCTTTTCGTCGCGGATGAAATCCCCGAAGAATTGCGGCGCGTGGTGGAATTTCTCAACGAGCAGATGGACCCCGCTGAGGTGCTGGCGGTGGAGATCAAGCAGTTCGCAGGTCGGGCGCTGAAGACGCTTGTTCCGCGAATTATCGGCCAAACATCGGAAGCTGGTGAGCGCAAGCGCGTCGGCGGTGGTCGAGCGAAGCGGAAGTGGGATGAAACGAGTTATTTTTCCGAAATGGAAACAAGACATGGAGGGGAAGCGGTGCGGATTGCTCGTCGCCTCCTAGTGTGGGCACAGGGTAACGTAACCCGCATCTGGTGGGGCGAAGGCCTTAAGAGCGGTTCATTTTTGCCCGTGGTCGAGCATGGGAATCTGAGTTTTCCAATATTTGGAGTTTATCACGAGGGAGCCAAGGGCGTGCCCAGCGTCGAAATCAGTTTCCAGTATTGTATGAAGAAGCCGCCCTTCAACGAGCAATCACATCGCGTAGAGTGGCTACGAAGAATCAATCAGATCCCTGGGATTTCACTTCCCGAGAGTGTGATCGACCGCCGCCCAAACTTCCCATTGGCGGCCCTCGCAAGCGATGAATCCATGTCGCGGTTTGTATCGGCGATGGACTGGTTTCTCGACGAAGTCCGGAAATCTTCCTCTGCCACCCAATGAGATTGTCTAGATTTCCGTGAGCATCTCTGCGTCCTTTCCGCCCGTCGCCAAGCCACGCCGGATCATGGCGAAAGTGGGTGAACTGATGGCCTTGGTCGAGGCGTTGGAAATCCAACTCGCCACCGCCCGCACCACCGCCTGAGCCCGACCATGCGTTCCCACGTTCCCGAGAAATTGCTGGCCATCGTCGATGAGATCGAAGCCGAAGGCTACGCCAGCCTCACCCGCCTGACGGTGTTGAAAAAATGGTTCGAGCGCCCCGGCCGGTTGCCGGCCTTCGGCCTGTGGGTCGCGCGGCGCGCGGCTGGCCGCAAGGGCAGGACGAAGGCAGAGGCGGGAGCCTTGCTCAACGAGGCGCGAACGCTCTTGGGCTCGACCGCCACCCGGGAGAGTTTTGCGCAGCCGGTGAGCCGGGGCGCGGCGCAAACTCTGCACCGCCGGGCGCGGGACTTTCAGCATCAGTTCGATCACCAGTCGTGGGGACCGGTGCGCATCATCCATTGCTGGCCGCTGCTGCTGGTGGAACAGGGTTTGGCGCTCCACGTAGGCGAAGAGGATTCGCCGTCGGCCGGCTACAAACTCGCGGCGGATTTCTGTCAGCACTACGATTCCCAACACGGAAATTGCCTGTGCGGTCCCAGCCGGACCAAGGTGATGGAAATCGTCCGCTTCATGTTCACCGTCGAAGCGATCGAGGAGGATCATGGCCACTAAAGTCGCATCTGCCGGCACCGCTTGAACCTCTGAATCACCTGCCATGTCATTTACCGAGACTGAAATCGCCGCGCACGCCGCCCTGATCGAGGAATTTTTCTGGTCCCGCCGCCGTCCGCCCGTGCACTTGCGCGACAAGGTGCGGGAAGGCCAGCGCTTCAGCGGCCAAGCCATTGAGCTCTTCCTCGTGCGGCCTGCCTTTAATCGCCCCGGCGAACAGATCGAGGAATCCCTCGCCAAGATGCAGCATGTGCGGAGCCGCAACGTCTGGCACCTGTTCTGGAAAAGGGCTGACGGCAAGTGGCACCGTTATCAACCGGCCCCGGAAGCAGATTCGCTCGGCGCGGCGCTGCGCACGATTAACGAAGACGCATACCGCTGCTTCTTCGGCTGAGCTCACTTCAGGGCGAAAACCAGTCGTCGCGAAAGTGGAGGAGTTGATGGCCTTGGTGGACGCTTTGGAGACCCAGCTCGCCACCGCTCAGGCTGCGCACTGAGCGCCGTCCGCACTACCGCCACAGCCCTCCTCGCCGCCGCCCTGGCCGGAACTCACGGATTAAACGCGCCGCTTCATCAATCATTGGGTGAAATCCCGTTGACCGTCCCTTGGGCGGACACAGCCTGACGGCTGGTGAGTCCGCCCCTCCTTACCCTGTCGTCCGCCCCGCGTGGCGTGAGCTTTTCGCTTTTGGCTGCGCTTTGCGTAGTGGCTGGCTTCGCCGCCGCGCCGCCGAAGGCGGAGGTCGTCGATCTAAATGCGCCGGTGAGTTACTGGAAGCAGGTGCGGCCGGTCTTTCAGGCGAGTTGTCAGGGCTGCCATCAGCCGGCGAAGCACAAGGGCGGCTATGTGATGACCGATTTTTCGCGACTGCTCGGGGGCGGCGACAGCGGGGACGTGGCGGTGGTGCCGGGTCATCCCGAGCAGAGCGCGCTCCTCGCCGCCATCACGCCGAAAAACGGCGAGGCTGAGATGCCGAAGGACAAGACGCCGCTCTCCGCCGACGAGATTGCCCTCGTGGGCAAATGGATCGCGGAGGGTGCGAAGGACGACACGCCGAAGAACGCCGTGCAGCACTTCGACGCCGAGCATCCGCCGGTTTACCAGCGGCCGCCGGTGGTGACGGCGCTGGATTTCTCGCCGGACGGAAAACTGCTCGCGGTCGCCGGCTTTCACGAGGTGTTGCTGCATCACGCCGATGGGTCGGGCATCGTCGCGCGCCTCGTCGGCCTCTCGGAGCGGATTCAGTCGCTGCGGTTTTCGCCGGACGGCACGCGGCTCGCGGTGGCGGGCGGCCTGCCGGCGCGGATGGGCGAGGTCCAAATCTGGAACGTGGAAAAGCGCGCCCTCATCGTCTCCGTGCCGGTCGGCTACGACACGGTCTATGGCGTGAGCTGGTCACCCGACGGCAAG
>JBDSGI010000616.1:0-4834 GCA_039919035.1 Opitutaceae bacterium | reverse complement strand
ATTTCGCGCACATTCCGAACGAGCAACGCCGGCGTTACCTCGCGCAAATTTCCCTGCTGGACGACGCCATCGGCGTCATCACCGGCGCACTCGCGGAGAGCGGGCAGACGCAGCGGACGCTGGTTTTCTTTTTCAGCGACAACGGCGGCCCGGTTTACAGCGGTGCGGACAACGGCACGTTGCGCGGCGGCAAAGGACAGCTCTTCGAGGGCGGAGTGCGTGTGCCGTTTCTGGTGAGCTGGCCGGACAAACTGCCGGCGGGGAAAACCTACGACCAGCCCGTGATTTCGCTGGATGCGTTTGCCAGCGCGCTCGCCGCCTCCGGCGTGCCCATGCCCGCGGACAAACCCTACGACGGCGTGAACATCTTGCCGTATCTCGCCGGGGACGTGAAATCGTCGCCGCACGAGCGGCTGTTCTGGCGGCTGCGCGCCAAAGAATTCGCCGTGCGCGAGGGCGCGTGGAAGCTCATCGAGCCGGACGGCGCACCCGCGCAGCTTTTCGACCTCGCCAACGATTCCGGCGAAAATAAAGACCTCGCCGCGGAAAAGCCCGACCTCGCCCAGCGGCTCGCCGCCTCGCTCGCCGAGTGGCGCAAAGAACTGAAGCCTCCCGCCTTCCCCGGCTCCAGCGTGAAGAACGAGGACTGGGGCCCCGGCGGCATCAATCAAAAGGAACGCCAGCCAAAGGAGAGCAACCCATGAACTCGACAGCCATGCCACTCCACCGCGCGCTCGTTTTTCTCCTCGCCGCCCTTGCCTGCGTGGCCTCGCTGCGTGCCGCCGATAGCAAGCCCAACATCGTTTTCATCCTCGCCGACGACCTCGGCTACGGTGACCTCGGCTGTTACAACAAAGACTCCAAAATCCCTACGCCGCATCTCGACCAATTCGCGCGCGAGGGGATGCGTTTCACGGATGCGCACGCGCCTTCCTCCGTTTGCACGCCCACGCGCTACGCACTGCTCACGGGGCGCTACGCCTGGCGCAGCCGCTTGCAGCGCGGCGTGCTCGGGGCATGGGACAAGCCGCTCATCGCGCCGGAGCGACTCACCGTGGCGTCGCTGCTGAAAAAGCACGGCTACAACACGGCGTGCATCGGCAAGTGGCATCTCGGGGTGAACTGGCCGACAACGGACGGCCTGCCCGCATCCATTCGGAACAATCCGTTGAGCAACGTGGACTTCACCAAGCCCATCGCCGATGGCCCGACGACGCGCGGCTTCGACCACTACTTCGGCACCCTCGTGCCGAACTTTCCACCGTTTTGTTTCGTGAATGACGACCGCACCGTGGGCATCCCGTCGGTGCTCGCGAAGGGCGGCCTTTTCAACGTCCCCGGCCCGATACTGCCCGACTGGAAGCTCGTGGACATCCTGCCGGGGCTGACCCGACACGCGGTGAGTTGGGTCGAGAGCGCGGCGAAATCCGGCCAGCCCTTCTTCCTCTACCTCCCGCTCACGTCGCCCCATTATCCCGTCGTGCCCGCGCCGGAGTTTCGCGGGAAAAGCGGGGCAGGGGAGTATGGCGACTTCGTGGCGCAGACGGACTGGACGGTGGGGCAGGTGCTCGATGCGTTGCAGCGTTCCGGCGTGGCGGAAAACACGCTGGTCATCTTCAGTAGCGACAACGGTCCCGAGGTCGCCAGCGAGGTGAATCCCGGCGCCTACGACCGCGTGCGGCAGTTCCAGCACTCCAGCATGGGTGCGCTGCGCGGCGTGAAACGCGACGCATGGGAAGGCGGTCATCGCGTGCCATTCATCGCGCGCTGGCCCGGCAAAATTAAAGCCGGCGCGGTGAGCGATGAGACGATGTGCCATGTGGATTTCATGGCGACCGTCGCCGCGATGATAGGCGCGAAACTTCCCGACCACGCCGCCGAGGACAGCGTGAACGTGCTGCCCGTGCTCGTCGGAGAGAAGCTCCACGCTCCTGCGCGCGAGGCGACGGTGCATCACAGCATCAGCGGCAAATTCGCCATCCGCCGAGGCGACTGGGTGCTCATCGAAGCCCCGACCGGCGACGACAACCGCGCCGAAGGCGAGCCGCAGTGGCTCAAGGACGAGCGCGGCTACACGAAGCACAATCTGCCGGGCGAACTTTTCAATCTGCGCGAAGACCTTTCCGAGGGCCGCAATCACTACGCCGAAAATCCCGATATCGTGCGCGACCTCAAGTCGCTCCTGGAAAAATACAAATCCGAAGGCCGCAGCACGCCCGGTGCGAAGCAACAGAACGACGGGCCAATCGCGAGAGCCATCCGCGCTGCCAGATGATAGCGCTCTCGCTTTCCAGGGCACCCAATACCGCAGCCCCCGCAAAGAAATCAGTCCAAGACAAACGACATGAAAGTTTACACTCGATCGGTAGTTTTGAAGTTCCTCGCTTCCGTCCTCGCGGCGAGTGGAGCGGCCTTCGCTGAAGAACCCTCGAACAAGAGCCACACTTGGGACAACAACCCCAAGGGGGTGCAGGTCTTTATTCTCGCCGGACAGTCCAACATGGTCGGCCACGGCAAGGCCGATGAGGGCCACGACAATGTAAAGGGGGCGATCGGCAGCCTGCGTTACCAGGTCGAACACGATCCCAAAAACTACGGTCATCTGGTCAACACCGACGGTTCATGGAAAACCCGGGATGACGTGAGAGTCTGGTGGCGTGATAGCGACATCACCGCCCCACGCGGCGTCATCAAGGGTAACCTGAAGATTGGTTACTCCCAGAGCCGAAACCCCGGTTGGATCGGGGCTGAATATGGCTTTGGCTGGACGATCGGGGATCACATCGAGCAGCCGGTCTTGATCATCAAAGTCGCGTGGGGCGGCAAAAGCCTGAACGTGGATTTCCGCCCGCCAAGTGCGGTGGCGGCCCGCGGCAGTGTTGTTGGTCCTTATTATACGGGCCTGCTCACCTATGTGCGAGACGCGCTGGACAATCTCGGCACGGAGTTTCCCGAGTGGAAGGGGATGGGCTATCGCATCGCAGGCGTCGGCTGGCACCAAGGCTGGAACGATCGCGTCGATAAGGTCGCCTCGGCCAATTACGAAGCCAACCTTGTCGATTTGATCAAGGATCTGCGCACCGAGTTCGGGAACCCGAAGCTGCCGGTGTCCATCACCACCACCAGCATGGCACCGCCGCCAGAACCCACTGCGGTGGAGCTGGCCCAGCTCGCCGTGGCCGATCCCAAAAAATATCCCGCCTTCAACGGCAACGTGCAAACCACCGATACCCGCCCCTTCTGGCGCGATGCCTCCGTTTCTCCCAGCAACTTGGGCTACCACTGGAACCACAACGGCGAGAGCGAGTATCTCAATGGCAAAGCCATGGCCGAGAAGATGGCGGAAATACTGGGTCGCTGACGCGCCGGGTGCATCGCGACCAATTCCCCGCTTGATTGAAAACCCGTGAAAGACCATCCCACAAAATGCACCTGCTCTCGCCCGACAGGTTTCGCCGCGGCAACACATGAAACCTGCATCCCTCGATTTATCCTGCGCTGATATCACCTTATGAAACCACACTGGACCGGAGTCTTTCCCGCCATCACCACGCAGATGCGCAAAGACGGCGCGCTCGACCTCGACGCCACCGCCGCGCACGCCGAGGCGCTCATCAAATCAGGAGTCAGCGGCATGATCTTCCTCGGGTCACTCGGTGAGAACCAAGCGATGACGGGCGAAGAAAAGCGCAGCGTCATCTCGGCGATGATCGGGGCCGTGCATGGGCGCGTCCCTGTGCTTAGCGGCGTGGCTGAGACGAGCACGGCAGAGGCTGTGCGCTACACCCGCGACATGGAGAAGCTGGGTGCCGACGGCGTGATGGTGTTGCCCGCCATGCTCTACAAGGGCGACCCGCGCGAGACGCTCACCCATTTCCGCACCGTCGCCAAAAGCACCGGTCTGCCCATCATGGTCTATAACAACCCCATCAGCTACGCGAACGACCTGACGCCGGAGCTGTTCGCCGAACTCGCGTCCGAGAAAAATTGCGTCGCGCTCAAGGAAAGCTCCGGCGATGTCCGGCGCATCACCGACCTGCGCAACACCGTGGGTGATCGCTACGCCATCTTCACGGGCGTGGACGACCTCGCGCTCGAAGCCTCCATCCTCGGCATTGACGGCTGGGTGGCAGGCACCGGCATCGCCTTCCCGGCGGAGAACCAGTATTTCTGGGAGCTGACCCGGCGCGGAGAATGGGACAAGGCCCGCGAGATTTACCGCTGGTTCACGCCGCTGCTGCATCTCGATGTGAGCACGAAATTCGTGCAATACATCAAGCTCGCCGTGCAGGAGTGCGGCCTCGGCGGCGAGTGGGTGCGCGCACCGCGCCTGACACTGGCCGGTGACGAACGAAAACGCGTTTTGAAAATCATCCGCGATGGCATCTCCAAGCGGCCGAAGCTGCCAAAGCGCACGGCGAAGTGAAACGTCGGCTATCGCCATTAGACGAACTATGAAATGCGCTCACCTCCTGTTCGCACTGCTGCTCTCAAATGTTCTCGATGCGGCTGAACCGGGAAAAGCGGTGCCCGCGGCCCTCTATGACAAAGACCCCAATCACGTCTGGAACCGTCTCCACTCGGCGCTGACTCCACCAGCGCCGGAAGCGGATGCAATAGTAGCGGCGGACGATCTCCTCGATCCGCAGATATGGTTCCACAAGTTTTTCCAAGACGCTGAAACGAACCGCCGAATCGTCGCGCTGCTCGGCGAGTTTGTGAAAGGCGAGCCGCTTCCCGCCAGCATGAGCGCGCTCCAGCGGGCGGTGATGCAGCGCGATTTGCTCGCAGTTTTCCACTGGCTCGCGGGCAATGAAGTTAGCCTGAAGGGCGA
>JBDSGI010000615.1:0-10412 GCA_039919035.1 Opitutaceae bacterium | reverse complement strand
TCACGTCTTTTTCGCGCCGCCACGATTCGGCGATCCAGTCGGGCCCTTTCATTTTCGGGAGGCGCACGAGATCCTGCTCCCCACCCGAATCCTTCATCAGCCCAATGAGCTCGCGACCGTCCTCGAGTTCGCAGATCACGCGGAGTTCGGCCTTCGCGCCGAAATCGAAGCACTCGATCGTAACCTCGGCAAAAGGCCGTTGTTCGGCATCCACGGGCAGGCTGGTGACCGCCAATTTTTGATCACGGTCGGAAACATCACCTCCGGTGCCCGCGACGGCGAGGCGGAGATCGTAGTCGTCGTCCTTCGCGCCGAGCGGCCAGTTCAGGCACACGCCCGGCTCGCGGGAGGTGTCCATCAACTGGAAGCGAAATGCCTTCACCGCGGGAAACGTCTTCGCCTTGCCGCTTTTGGTTATTAGAATGGCCCGCGCGACGAGTGTGTTACCCGGCTTCTTCGGGTCGGAAATCGAGCCTAGCGGTCGCCATTTCGAGTAGTCGGCAATCGTGACTTCCACTTCAAGGTCTTCGTAGACGGGAAACAGGACCACCCGACTCCGCTGCGTCACGCCGGCACCAGAGACCGCAAATTTCTGCGATCGTCCCGCGGTGGGCCCCTCGTAATTAAAGGCGAGGACTCCCGGACCGTTGCTCACGGCCTGCCAGCGACGCGACGCGTCCGCGTCACTTGATCCAAGATACCAGGTGTCAATCGGAGCCCGAAACGTCGTGTCGATCGGCGAAACGTTGTTTCCCCCGCCGCTTTGCGCCGAAACCATGCGACCGGTGCGGCGCATCAAAGGCGCCTTCTCCTCGCGCTGCATGCCCGCATGCAGCCCGGCGGATTTACCCTTCACTCCCAGCGAGAACTCGATCCGTTCCTGCTCCACGACGCCGCCAAACTCCTGCGCCCACTCCTCGCCGCGGCCTTGACCGTCCCATTCAGAAAATGTCCCGAGGCCGCCGCCGCGCGCCTCGCCCTTCCCCTCCCACGTGAAGTAGCCGCGCGCGGCCTCATCGTTATCGGAGGATCGCTCCAGCAGGAACGTGCCGTGCCCGGTGGCCTCATACCGACTCTCCAGATGATATCCACCGTTCGATCTCGACGCGCCTCCTACCACCGAGACATCCCAGATCCCCTGCCACTGCACGACCCCGGCGAATTTCTTCGCCAGCTCAACCTCCGCGGACGTGAGCTCCGCCGCCTCAGCCACCCTTAGGCCCGCGAGCCCGCTGCACACCAAAGCACTGAGTAACCAACGGGGCGAAATCATGGAGCGCATGAAATCGAGGGACGGGCGGCTCTCGCGGAAACGCAGTTCGTAGGTCGAAGCCATTAAAAATGCTGGAGGATCAGGCCGCAGGCAGCCGGATCGCATCTTTGAACGCAACGGCAATTCCGGTCGTTTTCCGCATCGGCGGCATGACCGTTCCGCCCCTTGACCACACGGGGGATGTTTAGGAGCGTCGCCCTTTCCTCGACCATGCTGATTCTCCGCGGCTCTCCCGCCCTCTCACCTTTTCGTCTGAAGAAACTCCTCGCCGATCTGGAAACTGCCGGTCTGCCCATGCGTGCGGCGGGCGCGACATTTGTCCACGTCGTCGAGGTCGCGGGCGAACTGATCCCAGCGCAGCAAGCCGTGCTGGAAAAACTCCTCACCTACGGCCCGACGCGCGTGGCCGATGAGATCAAGGGACAGGAACTCATCGTCGCGCCCCGTCCGGGCACCGTCTCGCCGTGGTCATCGAAGGCCACCGACATCGCTCATATCTGCGGACTCGCTGCGGTGCGGCGCATCGAGCGCGTCATCGCCTACACGATCGATCTCGGCGGCGTGGCCCTTTCGCCCGAGCAAACGCGCACGCTCGCCACAAAGATGCACGACCGCATGACGCAGGTCGTCTTTGGAAAAATCACTGACTGCGCTGAGCTGTTCCGCCACGGTTCACCGCGCGCCATGACCAGCGTGCCGCTGCTCGCCGAAGGCCGCGCTGCGCTCGCCGCGGCGAACAAGTCTCTCGGTCTCGCGCTCGCCGACGACGAGATCGACTACCTCACCGCGGCGTTCACCAAGCTCGGGCGCGACCCCAACGACATCGAGCTGATGATGTTTGCGCAGGCCAACTCCGAGCACTGCCGCCACAAGATTTTCAACGCCACCTGGGACATCGACGGCGCGCCGCGCGACCGCTCGCTGTTCCAGATGATCAAGAACACCTATCAGCTGCACCCCGACGGCATCCTCTCCGCCTACAAGGACAACGCCGCCGTCCTCGCCGGCACCCGCGGCGGCCGCTTCTTCGTCGATCCGCGCACGCAGGAATACGCCGCGCACGAGGAAGCCATCCATATTCTCTGCAAGGTCGAAACCCACAACCATCCCACGGCCATCTCGCCCTTCCCCGGCGCCGCCACCGGGTCCGGCGGGGAAATTCGCGATGAGGGCGCGACCGGCCGCGGTTCGAAACCCAAGGCGGGCCTCGTCGGTTTCACTGTGTCGAATCTTCGCCTGCCCGGCGCCGTGCAGCCGTGGGAAAAAGAGTTCGGCAAGCCCGGTCGTATCGTGTCCGCGCTCGACATCATGATCGAGGGCCCGCTCGGCGGGGCCGCGTTCAACAACGAGTTCGGCCGCCCCGCGATCAACGGCTACTTCCGCACCTTTGAGCAGGCGGTGCCAGCGGCGCTGCCCCACTCCAACATTCCCGGCGCCGCCACCAGCTCGGGCGGCTCGGAGCTGCGCGGCTATCACAAACCCATCATGCTCGCCGGCGGCTTCGGCAACATCCGCGCCGACCACGTGCAAAAGGGCGCCATCAACCCCGGCGACCAACTCGTCGTGCTCGGCGGACCCGCGATGCTGATCGGCCTCGGCGGCGGCGCGGCCAGCTCGATCGCCAGCGGTCACGGCAACGAGGATCTCGATTTCGCCAGCGTGCAGCGCGACAACCCTGAGATGGAACGCCGCTGCCAGGAAGTCATCGACCGCTGCTGGGCGATGGGCGACGAGAATCCCATTTCATTCATCCACGATGTCGGCGCCGGCGGCGTCTCGAATGCGTTGCCCGAACTCGTCAACGACGGCGGGCGCGGCGGAAAGTTCAATCTCCGCGCTCTCCCCAATGACGAGCCCGGCATGAGCCCGCTCGAAATCTGGTGCAACGAATCGCAGGAGCGCTACGTGCTCGCCGTGCCCGCCGCGCGTATCGCGCTGTTTCAAGAACTCTGCGAACGCGAGCGCTGCCCCTTCGCCGTCGTCGGCGAGGCCACCGAGGAGAAGCACCTCGTCGTCGAGGATCCGCATTTCAAGAACACGCCCATCGATCTTCCGCTCGACGTGCTGCTCGGCAAACCGCCACGCATGCACCGCTCGGAGAAATCCCTCGCGCGCCCAACGCGTCCGCTCGACCTCACGGGCATCACGCTCGCCGAGGCCGTGCGCCGGGTGCTCTCGCACCCGGCCGTGGCCGACAAGACGTTTCTCATCTCTATCGGCGACCGCACGCTCGGCGGCCTCATCGCCCGCGATCAGATGGTCGGACCCTGGCAGGTGCCGGTCGCCGACTGCGCCGTCACGGCGGCGGCCTTCGACGTTTACACCGGGGAGGCCATGGCCATGGGTGAGCGCACGCCCGTCGCGGTGAACAACGCCGCCGCCTCCGCGCGCCTCGCGGTCGGTGAAGCCCTCACCAACCTCGCCGCCGCGCAAATCGGCGACCTCGGCAAGGTCAACCTCTCCGCCAACTGGATGGCCGCGCCCGCCGTCCCCGGCGACGCCGCCGATCTTTACGCCGCCGTGCAGGCCGTCGGGATGGAGCTTTGCCCCGCCCTTGGCATCACGATTCCCGTCGGCAAAGACTCGATGAGCATGAGCACCGTCTGGTCGGACGGGGAAAAGCAAAAGCGCATGACCGCGCCCGTCTCGCTCATCATCTCCGCGTTCTCCGCCGTCAGCGATATCCGCCTCACGCTCACGCCCCAGCTGCGCTTCGATCTAAATTCACAGGAGGAAACGGAGAGAACGGACAAATCCAGTGCTGTCATGTCTTCCTCGGTTTCCTCCGTTGCCTCCTGGCAAAATTCCGATCCGGTCGGCAACACGGTTTTATTACTGATCGATCTCGGGCGCGGAAAGAATCGCCTCGGCGGTTCGATCCTCGCGCAGACCGTTTCGCAGATGGGCGAGGCCACGCCCGACGTGGATAATCCGAAAGACCTGAAAAATTTCTGGAACGCGATCCAGCTCCTCGGGCGGCAACAAAAACTCCTCGCCTACCACGACCGCAGCGACGGGGGGCTCTTCGCCACCATCGTCGAGATGGCCTTCGCCGGCCACCTCGGCGTGGACCTCACGCTGCCCAACGGCCACGAGGCGTTTTCCTCGCTCTTCAGCGAAGAACTGGGCGCCGTCATTCAGGTGCGCCTCGACCACCTCGACGACGTTTATCTCACGCTCCGCGAGCACGGCTTCAAGAACTGCACCACGCAGATCGGCACGCTCAACCGCACGCACACGCTGCGGGTTTCGCGCAGCGGAAAAATCCTCTTCGAGGAAAATTTATTCGCCCTCCGCGCCCTCTGGTCCGATGTCACGCGCCGCATCGCCTCGCTCCGTGATAATCCCGCGTGCGCCGAGCAAGAGCACGCGCTCCGCATCGATCCGACGAACCCCGGCATCACGCCTAAGATTACCTTCGATCTCACCAGGCCGTTTGAACAAGAGGCAACGAAGAGAACAGAGGAATCCAGCTCATCGACCGCTCCAAACTCTGTTTCCTCCGTTTCCTCCTGTAAGATTTCTGAGCGTCCGCCCATCGCCATCCTCCGCGAGCAGGGCGTGAACGGCGAAGTCGAGATGGCTGCCGCGTTCACCCGCGCCGGCTTCAAGGCGATCGATGTCCACATGACCGACATCCTCAGTGGTCGCGTCTCCCTCAAAGATTTCCGGGGCCTCGCCGCCTGCGGCGGCTTCAGCTACGGCGATGTGCTCGGCGCCGGCGAAGGCTGGGCCAAGAGCATTTTGTTTCACGAGCGCGCCCGCGCGGAGTTCGCCGCGTTCTTCGCGCGCGGGGACACGTTTGCCCTCGGCGTCTGCAACGGCTGCCAGATGATGAGCAACCTCCACTCCATCATCCCCGGCTCCGACCACTGGCCGCGCTTCGTGCAAAATCAGAGCGAGCGCTACGAGGGCCGCTTCGTCTCGGTCAAAATCGAGAAGACCCCGAGCGTGCTCTTCGCCGACATGGCAGGCTCCGTCCTCCCCATCGCCGTCGCGCACGGCGAAGGCTTCACCGAGTTCAAGGACGCCGCCGCCGCTCAACGTTGCAACGTCTCCGGCCTCGTCGCCGCCCGCTTCGTGGACAACCACCATGCCGTCACCGAGCATTACCCGCTCAATCCGAACGGCTCACCACTCGGCATCACCGCGCTCACGACCACCCACGGTCGCGTAACGATCATGATGCCCCACCCCGAGCGCGTTTTCCGCAGCGCCTGCATGAGCTGGTCCCCGAAGGAATGGGGCGAAGACTCCCCGTGGATGCAGCTCTTCTACAACGCGCGGCGTTTCGTCGGCTGAAATATCGCCACCCTCATCTGCGGCTGGCCTATCTCGCCCGCGCCCGGTGCTTTCGTCACGCCGCCGACGCCACGCCCGGCGGCAGCAAACTGAAGATTCGGTGCTCGACCCAACGGTCGTGCAGCCACTCGGCATTTTTCAGGGTGCTGACTTGCTTGAAACCGAGCCGCAGCGGCAGCGCCTGTCCGCGGAGATTTTCCGTCGCGACCGCGACGATGATGCGGTGGACTTTCAACTGCTCAAATGCGTGCGCGTAGAATGCTTGGCAACACTGCGTCATCAACCCCCGCCCCTGCTCGCTCGCCGCCAGCCAATAGGTCGGAAACGTCACCCGGTTCGCCCAATCAATCCGATTGTGCCGAATTACGCCGACGAGACGCCCCATCGACCAGATGCCGGAGGTAAACGCGCGCGTCTCCGTCCGCTCCTTCAACGCTTTCGCGATAAATTTTTCGCTGTGCTGAACCTTCGTCGTGTCGTCGACCCACGGGAGCCACTCGCGCAACCGCGCGCGCTCCGCGTCAATCAAGGCGAAGAGCGCGCCCGCATCCGCCGGCTGGAGCAAGCGCAGTTCAAGGCTTGGGTTGATTTTGTAGCGGAGCATCGGACGGGCAGCGATTTGAAAGCGTCGGTTCGCCGCCCGCGAGACCGATTATCGGCCTCTGCGTGGTTACCAAGGGACAGCCCTGAATCGCTATCACCGCCCAAGCCGTAGGCGCACGCTTTGCCCCCGTCGCCGAGCCGGGTGCTGGCGAAGGCTGGGCCACGAGTATTCTTTTCAACGAAGCTGCCGTGCCATGCGGCCACGTTCTTAAGCGCCACTTACCAACGGTCCAACGAGGGCGGCCCGCTCAACCCGAAAGGTTGCGCTCTCGGTATGACTGCGCTGACCCCGAAAAGACCGCGTCACGATCACGAGGCACCACTTTTCTACCACGTCTGCACGTGGGTGGGCTGAGTTTCGCGCGGCTTCGTGCTCACAATCCGACGCGCATGAAGATGAAGAACACATCGCCCTTGATGTCCTTAGAAATGTGCGGAACGAACTGGCCGATCGCTTCCCAGCGCCGATACCGAACCGAGGCGCACGGCAGCACGGCCGGCAAGGGCAAATACCGGGCCACGTCCTCGCGTGAAAACATGAACGCCATGTAACCCCAGCCCAGGCTCCAGTCGCGATTCGCCGGCCAATAACGCTGCCAAGCGTAGCTCAGGACGAACTGGGGCGTGCGATGTGAGTCGGAAAAGGCCACAAAAAAAACCGAGTGCCGGTCGCCGTCGGCATCCGTTACTGACCGGCCGAAACCGCCGCCCCACGTTGTGTCATTCAGCCGCGCGCGCGTCGCGGCATCGTAGGCCCACGGCGCGTGCCAAGCATAGCCAGTCGTGTAAACATCCCACGATCCGCTCCGAGCCGCGAGGTTGATCCGATCGAGTTTCTCCGCGAAAAAACCGCTTACGTCCGCCACCGGCCCGGAGCGTGCCGACGGCGAAAACATAACCAAGCCAGCTAGGGCGAGCGCACCGCGGCGGAAAAAATATGTTCGTAGGAAACCGGGTGATGGGAACGGCATGAAGGTGGAGGTGGGTGGTGCCGGCCGACTGGAGACTCGAACCTATCCTCCGCCGCACAACCACTCGGCTAACTGTTCGCGACAAAAAAGCGATACGTCTTCGCCCCCAGTGGATTTGACGCAGAATTTCATCGGCTCACTACCACTGCGCCGGCCCACGCTTCCTATTGCGCTTCTCCGTCTCGCTCTGCAGCGTCTCCGACCCGGAGCCAACACGCGCCGGAAAACCCATGCCTCTCCACTCCCTGCGGCGCCTCGGGCATCGCACCCTCCGGGCGATCCGCCGCCTATTTCGCCGCCCGCTTTCGCCCGCCGAGCGCTACCGCGAATTCAACGGGCGCTACTTTTCCGACTTCTATGAGCAGGAGCGCATGCTGGCGGACAAGCCGCGCATGGAATTCTACCGCGCCGCCATCCAGCGCCACATCCAGCCCGGCGACCGCGTAATCGATCTGGGCACGGGCACGGGGATCCTCGCCGCCCTCGCCTCCCGCCGCGGCGCAGCCAAGGTCTACGCCATCGATCACTCGTCGATTCTGGAAACTGCCCGCACGCTTGCGCAGGCCAATCGAATTGAGCGCGTCGACTTCATCGACACGCACAGCATGGAGTTTTCCCTCTCCGAACGCGTCGATGTGATCGTGCATGAGCAGATGGGCGACTGTCTTTTCGACGAAGCAATGGTCGCCAACGTGTGCGACCTGCGTGACCGCCTGCTCAAACCCGGCGGCCTGATTCTGCCGAGTCGCTTCGAGTTTTTCTTCGAACCCGTCAAAGTGCGCGACCACCGGCACGTGCCGTTCATTTGGGAACTGGAGGTCCACGGCTACGACTACGCCGTGCTGGAGCGCCAGCGCCCGCAGGAACCGACCTACTATCAGGTCCGCAGCAGCGACCTCGCGCTCATCGAGCACACCCTCACCGCCCCCGCGCCCGCGCTCACGTTGGATCTCCACACCGTCTCCGCCGCCGGGCTGCCCACCGAGTTCACGTTCACCCGCCCCGTCTTGAATGCCGGCCGGCTCGACGGCTACGCTGTTTATTTCCGCGCGCTGGTCGATGCCGACCTCGCCCTGAGTTCCGCGCCCCTCGATCCCGGCCGTGCGCCGCACTGGGGCTTTCGCATCATGCGCACCGACCGCGATGACTTCGCCGCCGGCGACACGATCACCGTCCGCCTCAAGGTCGGCAGCTGGGCCGACGTGTCGACGTGGCGCTGGTCGCATACGAAGCAACTACGGCCAGTCACCGAGGTGGAAACCGACGCGCGCCGCGCCGGCGTTTAACGGCGAGCGCGGCTCGCCCAAGGTCGGGCCGCGCCATTCTGGCGTAGGGCGCGAGCTTGCTCGTCGCCTTGATCGCGGATCGGTTCCCAGCAAATTTACCGGGAGCCCGCCGCTACTTCCCCATTTTCTTCAGCGCCTTGTTGATCGGCGCGAGAGGGCACTCATCCGCCTTGTAGTCCGGGCCGAGCCACTCGATCCATTCACGGCCGAGTTCGGTGTGAGGCTCTTGAATGCAGGCGAGCATGTCGTGAAACGCATCGACGCCCCCGCAGTCCTCCGGCGGGCCGGCGCGCTCGCCACCGACGCAGGTCGGATAGTAAACGCCCTTCTCCACCGCGCCGACCTTTTCCACCTTGATTTCGATCTGCCAGCCCTCGCCAAAATGATACCCGTAGGTGATGCGGCCACGGTGCTCGAGGTCGAGATCGGCGAGCGCGATGTCACGGTCGTCCTCGATCGCCAGATCGTCGCGCTTGAGCGGATTGCCGAAGCGCTGGTCGTCGAGGTTGAAGGCGTGCGTCTGGTAGTCGAACCAGTCGAAGGCTACCTGGATGGCGTCGTGCAACCGCGAGAGCCACATCGTCTCGCGCACGACCAGCCGCCGCCAGATGCGCGGTTCGCACGCGACCACGTCGAGCCGCAGCGTGAACGTGCGCTCCGCCGGCTTCTTGGTTTTGGCACCCTTGCCCTCGTGAAGACCAATCATGGACCGGCCACTGTGCCGCCGTCGCCGAAACGTTCAACGCTCAACGTCGCCCGCCCCTGCGCGGGGCGTGCACGGCTCACTTCGCCGCCGCCTTCGTGCCAACCTTGGCCGACGCGGCGTAAAACTGATCCACTTCGGCAGCAAGCGCGCGGAAGCGCAGCTGATCGCGAAACGGATCGAGAACCGGATTGAAGCGAAACTGCGCCGCCAAGTAGTGCGCGCCATCGGAATAGTTTCCTTTCAACCGCTCCGCGAAGAAATCGGCGACCTCCGCCTCCCGACCCAGCTCCGCGTAGATTTGCCACGTGGCACTGGTGGCGCGTCCGGCCGGCACCCGCCGCAGTTGCTCGTAAGCGCGCAGTGCCTCCTCGGCCGCCGCGCGTTCTCCGAGCATCGCGAGCAGCGCCGCCTTGTCCCCGAGTTCACCGGCCGACGTGGGATTGAGCGCGAGGCGCCGCTCGAGCACGCGGAGGGCCGCCCGCCATTCAATCGCGGCCGCCTCTTTCCGGCCGGCCAGCCGGTGCACGAGACCGGTCAGCAATCCCGTCGGCATCGTGACGACATTGGACTCGATGTAATCGTGCGTCACGTGGCGCAGCGCCTCGCTCGCCCGGTCCGCCTCGCGCGCCCAATACCACATGAAAGCCGCCACGGCCGCCACGCGTTCATCGCCCATCACGCGCGGGGGGATCTGCTGGAGGGCGAGCTTGGTGCGCCCTATGTCGCCGCGATTGTAGCACATGACGACGAGCTTGATGACGTGCGCGTAACCGTAGTCCGGCCGCAGCGCGAGCGCCTGCTCGACGGCCGCCTCCATCTCGTCGATTCGCTGCTGCCGGCCCAGCAAAAGCGCGCGCCCCATCAACGCGATCGCGTCGCCGCCCGGCAGCGCCGCCGCGCGATAATAGCACGCGAGCGCCTCCTCGTCGCGTTGGGTCGCCGCAAGCACGCTGCCGAGTTGGCGCAGGATGAACTTGTCCGTGCCGTGGCGCGCCGCCAGCGCGCGGAGGAGCGACAACGCCTCGTCATCGGTGCCCGGGTTACGGCGGTAGAGCAAAGCGAGCGCGAGTTGCGCGAAATCTGATTGCGGCGCGAGCTTCGCCGCCCGCTCCGCCGCACTCCGCAGCTGCGCATCGCGCGCCGCGCTCCGATCGAAGCCAAAGACATGATGGGCATACGCCACGAGCGCGAGGGCGGCATACGCGTCGGCGTTCACCGGTTCGAGTTCGGCGGCCTCCTTCAGCAGGCGCTCCGCCAGCCTTAGATCGTCC
>JBDSGI010000614.1:0-5552 GCA_039919035.1 Opitutaceae bacterium | reverse complement strand
TTAATAACCTCTACCCGTGGGTGCAGCAGAAAAATTCCAGCGGCATGCTCGCGTTGCAGAGCCGCTGGGCCCGCGACCGCATCGTGCTCACCGGCGGCTACCGTCGCGACCGCGCCGAAGTGATGGACGCCAACGCCGGCGGCGAGCGCGTGCCCAACTCCACCAACGCGTGGCTTGTGCGCCCCTACCGGTTCGAAGGCGCCACGCCCACCGTGAATACCGGCGCGACCAAGACCCTCGGCGTCGTCGTCACCGCTCTGCCATGGCTGGGCCTGTCCTACAACCAGTCGCAAAGCGTGTTTCCGCAGGGCGCCTTCAAAGACATCTTCTCCAACGTGCTGCCGCCCATCGAGGGCGACGGGCAGGACTACGGCGTGCGCTTCATCCTCCTCGGCGGCCGCCTCTCGGCCAACCTGAACGTCTATCGCGCCGACGGTGCCAATCAGTTCCAGCCCGCGCTCAACGCGCCCAAGAACAACATCTCCACGGCCGCGAACGCCGTGCTCGCGACGCTCCGCGCCGGCGGCCGGCCGCTCCCCGCGTCCGTCACCGCCGCCGGCATCACCCTCCTCAACGGCGAGTCGCAAGCGCGCGACGCCTCCGACCTCGAGGGCCGCGGCACCGAGATCGAGATCACCGGCCGCCTCACGCCCGGCTGGAGCATCTCGCTCAACGCTGCGCGCAACCAACTCAAGCAAACCAACATTCTCTCCGACTCGATGGCCTTCCTCGCCAGCGTGCAGTCCGACTGGGAACGCAGCAACGCGCGCCTCGACGACACGCCGGCGGTCGTCGCGACCTTTGTGCGAGCCCGCGACGGCACGCCGCAGCGCGACTTCGTCACGAACCCCGCGACCTTCGCCGACGTCTACGCCTATGGCCTCTCCGTCGCCGAGCCCTTCCTGCGCGGCACGGGCAAGTCCCCCTTCGCGCACGTCGAGCAGACCTACAACGCCTTCACGAGCTACCGCTTCGCCGCCGACGCCCCCCGCTCCGCCCGGGGCGTGCGCGCCGGCCTCGGCGCCAACTACCGCGGTCCCGCCGTGATCGACTACGACGCCGCGAACAACGACGCCGTCATCCTCGGCCGCAGCGCCATCACGTGGAGCGGCATGCTCGGCAAACGCTTCGCCCTGCGCCGCGGCCAGTCCCTCGATCTCCAACTTAACGTCGAAAACATCTTCGGCCAGGAGGACCGTCTCCCGTTTTCCGCGAGCGCACCGGATGTCATCGTGCGCTACCTGCTCCCCCGCGTGCGGCACTCGTGGACGCTGCGCGCGACGTATGGGTTCTGATCTCGGAGGTCTGAGAAGGAGGCCAACCACGGTTAAGCGTCCGCCCTCGTGACCGGTGAATGCGGACCGCGCGGCCCGTGCGCCGGGCGGTGACTCTGCCTTCGGATGACGTCTGGGGGACGGTCGCTCCTCGCAGGGAACAGCGGGTGCAGCAGGAAGTGAGGTTAGCCGGAAAAAAAAAGCGTGTGCGCGGGTCCGGGGCGGAAGAGACTTGGGCGATGGCGACCAGCGAAGCCGGAGGAACCCGCGCGGAGTAATTGGCTGCACGACTGGCGCAACAGCCGGTCGCGGTCCAGGAGCAAGTGGAGGCGTTGTTGAACGAGATCGGCAACCGCACCGGCGGGCGGACGACGCCGAGGACGCGCTGGTCGCGCGGCTGCGCCGGCTCGGGCAGGCCGGACTGACGGCCTGGGCGGAGCATCGCAGCGCGCAACTCAACGCCACCCCGCCTGCGGTCGCACGGCGCAGCGCCAAAAAAAACTCCGCTGGGCTGACCACCTTCGGCGAGGTGGCCCTCGTCGAGCCGAGCTGGTCGCGCGGCGCACGGCACCTGCGGCCGGTCGGCACGCAGGCGCGCGTGCGGTGCCTCGGCTACTCGCGCCGGCTGCAACGCGCACTGACCGACTTGGGCGCCGACGCCACCTTCGCACCGCGGCCGCGAAAGTGCGGGAGCACTACGGCGTCACACCCGAAAAAAGCCGCGGTAACACTTCGCGCTCGTATTTTAGTTTCCGCTTCGCTTCGTTCTTTCTCGTTTCTTCACTTCCCTGTTCCCCCCGGGACCACCGGCCGGCCGCTTCATCCCCTATGAAAACCCGTTTCATCTTTCACGTCCTGGTGCTTTCGTGGCTCGCCACCCTCACCGCCCACACCGCCGAATCAGCGGGCGCCGCCATGGTGATCGGCACGGTGAGCAATGCGGCCACTCATCGCACGCTCGAGGGCGCACGGGTCGTTCTCCTGGGCACTGATCGCGAAGTCCTGACCGACAGCCTCGGGGTCTACCGCTTCGGAGGTTTACCCGCGGGCGAGGTCACTCTTTCCGTCTCCTACACGGGACTCGATCCAGCACCGGTGACGTTCCGGATCGCTCCCGGCGAGACCGTCCGACGCGACGTGAAGCTCACCTCCGCGATCTATCAGCTGGACCAGTTCGTCGTCGCCGGTGAACGCGAGGGCAACGCCCAAGCTGTGACTTTGCAGCGCCTCTCCGCCGGAGTGAAGAGCGTGGTTTCCGCCGACGCGTTCGGCGACCTGGCCGGCAACCCCGCCGATTTGCTGATTCGTTTGCCCGGCGTGGAAGGTCAATGGGTGGACGGCGATATTCGCTACGTGCGAATTCGCGGCATGAGCCGCAACCTCAGCACTGTCACGGTCAACGGCAACCGGGCCGCCGACGCCGGCTCAGCCGGGTCCACGCGCGAATTTCAGTTTGAGCAGAGCAACGCCGATGCCATCGAGCGCATGGAGGTCGTGAAGTCGCCGACTCCCGACATGGATGGCGATTCGATTGGCGGGGCCGTGAATCTCGTCACCAAGAGCGCCTTCGACAGCTCGCCGGAACGTCGTATCCGGGGCTCGGTCGGCACCATCTGGCGCCCCTTCGATGTCCGCGAGGACAAGTGGCCCGAACCCCGGAGCTACGCGCTGTCCTACTCGGAGGTGTTCGGCGGCCGGCTGGGCGTCGCCGTCAATTTGGGCTATCGCATCTTTCCGTCGTTGCTCGACCAGTCGCAACAGGCGCATCAGTCCCTCGCCGACGGCGTCGCGGGCCCGGCCTACACTTACTCCGTTGGATTTGAGGACGCCCGCATCCTACGCACGCGCTGGGGCACCAATCTCCGGCTCGACTACAAGCTGAGTGATCGCGTGCGCGTTTTCCTGAACGGCGCGCTCAACACGAGCCACGAGCACAAGACCGACTACCTCTCGACTTGGGCGACCAATCAAACCGTGGCCGGCGTCGATGCGAACGGCAACCTCACCGGCACGGGCGGCATCACTCCCGGCTACACCAACTCGTTTACCGCCGTGCGCGCCGTCGCCGCGAGCTCCGTCACGCTGCGCCCGCAGTATCTGAACAAGATGAACGACTCGAGCAACTTGCAGCTGGGTGCCGTCCATCGCTATCCCGGCCTCGATCTCGACTACGATGTCTACAAATCATTTTCCGAAACCGACTACCCCGGCACCCGCGAAATCGCCTACACGGCCCGCGGGATCGGCTTTACTATCGAACGCAAGGACGAGCCTTACTTCCCCTATCTGCGGCAGACCGGAGGGCCCGATCTGACTCAGCTCTCCAGCTACACCGACTTCGTTTACAACAACAACCAGCGCAACGGCCAGGACCGCTACCGCGGCGCCGCAGTCAACCTGACCAAGCGTTTCGAAACGGTGGTGCCCGCCTCGATCAAGACCGGCGCGCGCTTGCGCGAGCAGAAGCGCATGCTCCGCGACACTTCCTACCGCGGCACGTATGTCGGCGCGGACGGCGCCGCCGGCCTCAACCCCGCCACCGGGCGCAACGACGACGACCTCGCGCAATTCGGCCTGGGCCGGCCGCTGCCGGACACCTTGGTGAACCGCTACCCCAATCTTCCCTACGCTCAGTTCCCGGGCGAGGGGCGGCAGGGCATCGATCAGGCCTTTGCCCGCAACCCGTCGCACTTCCGTGAGGACATCGTCCGCAACATCTCGACCAACCTCACCGGCAACCAGGATTTCTCGGAGCGGATCACCGCCTACTATCTCATGGGCAACGTCGAGCTCGGGAAACTTTCCATCCTCGGCGGTTTCCGCGTGGAGGAGACCGAGGTCGAGGGCATCGGCGCGGTGCAGACGATTACCCCCGAGGAGCGCGCCCGTCGCGCCGCCTGGGTCGGTGCGGTCACCGAAGCCGAGCTGCGCCGCCGCACGCTCGCGGAATATTCCGGCAAGGCGACGCGTTCCGGCGAGAACCGCGACGTCCTGCCGGGCGTCCACTTCAAATATTCGCCGTCACGCAACGTCGTGGCGCGCCTGAGCTACGCGACCAACATCGGACGCCCCTCCATCGGCCAACTGATCCCGCGCACCAACGTCAACGACGAGACCCGCACCCTTTCCACGAGCAACCCGTCGCTTCGCTCCCAAATTGCCGACAACTTCGACCTGTCGTTTGAATATTACTTCGAACCGGCGGGCGTCTTCTCGGCCGGCGTCTTTCTGAAGGAAATCAAGCGGTTCATCTACACCGCGGGCGGCGCGACCATCGCCTCTGGCAGTGACAACGGCTTCGGTGGCGACTTTTCGGGCTATACGCTCACCACGCAATACAACGGCGGCGCCTCGAAAGTGAAGGGCCTCGAGCTCAACTACAGTCAGCAATTCACGCGTTTGCCGGGCATCTGGTCCGGCTTTGGCGTTTACGCCACCTACACGCGGATGCAGAGCGAGGGTCAGTATGAAAGCGGCGGCGGGCTCGCCTCGACCACCGAGATGCCCGACTTCAACCCTTTCATCGCCAACGGCGGCGTCTCCTATATCCGCAACCGTCTCACGGTGCGGGTGCAGTTCAATTATGCGGGACGCTACCTCCGGTCCTACAATGCCCGCCAGTCGCTGCTGCAATACAACGTCATGCGTCGCTCGCTCGATCTGAAGACACGCTACGGCCTGACCAAGAACCTCGATGTCTACCTCGACGTCTCGAACATCAACAACGATCCCGACGTCGCGACGGAGTTCTTCGCCGGCCGGCCGCGCGACATCAAGGTGATGTCCCCCACGGTCTCCTTTGGCGTCAACGCGCGCCTGTAGTCGCAGCCGGTTTTGCCGCGGCATCGGGCCGAAGTCGCCGCCAGCTTCCCCGCGCGGTCATGCGCTACTTGCAGCCGCGGGTGCGGCACCGTTGGACGCTACGGGCGACGTAGGGGTTCTGAACGGAATCGGGGCCGAAGCTCGTGTGAAGGACGACGTCGCGTCTCCGGGAGGATCGGCATCCGTAGCGGCGGGCGTCTCCGCCCGCCGGTTCAGGGCGTTCGCGAACCCTAAAGTCTCGCCGGGCCGGGACGCCCGCCGCTACCCAAGCCTCATCTGTCTACTTTGGGAAATTCTCCGCCGGCAGTCCCGGGAAAATTTTCAGCGCATTCTTGTAGTAGAGTTTTTTCAGCACGTCGTCAGGGAGGGCGAGAGCGTAGAGTTTCCAGATGCCGTGGTATTTCCGGATCGGGTCGAAATACTCGTCTTCGGTTTCTAGGAGCCGGAAGTAGACGT
>JBDSGI010000613.1:0-3867 GCA_039919035.1 Opitutaceae bacterium | reverse complement strand
GGCGCGGCCATCGAGGTCGCGGAAAGTTCGCACCGGACTGGCGTCGTGGACGAGGAGCGCCATGCCGTCGTGCTGGAGCGTCGCCGCCACCATCACGAGCGGCATGCCCTGCCCGACCGCCAGCATGAGGTCGTCGCTCCGCAACATGCCGAAATCGGCGTCGCCGCGCGCGACCTTGAGCTTGATGCCCGCGCCGGGACCACCGGGCCAGATTTCAAGTTCGAGTCCCGCCTCCGCGTAGAAACCCCGCGCGAGCGCCTGGTAAAATCCGCCGTGCTCCGCCTGGGGAAACCAATCGGTCTGCAGCACGACCTTGCGCTTCGTCTCCGCTTTCGGCGCAGCCGCCGTCGGGTCCGGGCGGCCGCAGCCCATCACCAGCACAGTGGCAAGGACGAGGACAGCGGCACGAAACAAGACGCTCATGCCGCACAGCACTCCATCGGGAAAACCCGAGCGAGCCCGAACAGTGCAGGGTTGCGTCATAGCGCAGCCCGGAAAAAATCCGCGCATGACATTTCGTGACTGGCAGCACCTCACTCCCGCCGCCGCCGCCCGCGAACTGCATGCGCGCGCGCAAACTCGCCTCGCACCCGGCCAGCGCCATGCCGTGCTCGCGCAGTTTCCGGACGAGGCCACGCTCGCCGCGCGATTCGAGGCCGCACCGAAAGGCGCGCCGCTCGGACGGGTGCCTTTCTTAGTGAAGGATCTTTTCGACGTGGGCGGCGTGCCGACGCTCGCCGGCTCAACCTTTCTTCCCGAGGTGCGCGCGACCCGCACAAACGACGGCGCGATGGTCCAGGCGATGCGCGCGGCCGGCGCCGTCGTTGTCGGCAAGACGCACATGCACGAATTCGCCTACGGTATCACCGGCGAAAATCCGCACTACGGCGATTGCGAGGTCCCGGGTTTCCCCGGTCGCACGACAGGCGGATCGAGCAGTGGCTCGGCAGCGGCGGTGGCGGCGGGCCTCGTGCCACTCGCCCTCGCCAGCGACACTGGCGGGTCGGTGCGTGTGCCAGCGGCGTTTTGCGGACTTTACGGCTTCCGCAGCACGCCGCGCGATGCGTGGATCAGTGATGCGGTCGCGCTCGCGCCGAGCTACGACACCGCGGGATGGTTCACCGCCAACGCTGCCGACCTGTGCGCTGCGATCGAAGCACTGGTCGGATTGGGCAAAAGCACGCGGGAACCGCGTGGGTGTTTTCTCGAAATGCCGGGACTTGATGCCGACGTAAACTCAGCGTGGCTGGCCGCTGCGCGGAAACTCGCACCCGCCGCGACACCCGACGTGGCCGCCGCGCTCCGCTCCGCTTTCGCCGCGAGCGTCGAGACCTACAATACCGTCGTAGCCGTCGAGGCGTGGGAGTATCACCGCAGCTGGGCCGAACCGTATCGCGAGCGTTACAGCGCGCCGGTCTGGCAGCGCCTCACGCGCGCCCACGCGATTTCGCCGACGCAGCGCGACGCCGCCACTGCGCACACGGCCGAACTGCGCCGGGTGTGGGATCGTTTTTTTCAATCACACGATTTTCTCGTTCTGCCCGCCGCGCCCGCCGCCGCGCTCACCAAGGCCGAATGCACCCTGGAAAATCGGATGCGCATCCTCGCCCTCACCGCGCCCGCGAGCATCGATGGCTTGCCGGTGCTGAGCATTCCCGTGCCGCTGCCGTCCGGCCTCACGACCGGCCTGCAGATTATCGTCAACGAACGGCGGAGCCCGGTGATCGGCTGGGCGCTAGCCCAATAGCCGCAGAAGGCGCGCAACGTTTCCGCCCAGCACGGCCGCGTCCGCGCCGCCGGCGCGGGCCTCGGCGACGAACCGCGCCATGTTTGGCGCGTCGTCCTGTTTCGGATAAAGGTTGAGCGGAAAGTCCGAGCCGAACAGCACCCGCCCCGCGCCAGCCGTCGGCAGCGCCCGCGCCCAAATCCCCGCTTCGTAGATTAGCGGCGAGGCGGCGGTGTCGTAGACCACGTTCGCGAGCGAAGCGACGGCCGGATCGACGAGCGGCAGCAACCCGCCCCAATGCGCGAGGATGAAGTCAGTGCGCGGAAACGCCCGCGCCAGCCGCACAAAGTCCGCGAGCGGCGTTTCGACGCGGCCGGGATACGGCCGGCTCGCCGGATCAGTGACGTGCAGGTTCACCGGCATCTTCCAATCCGCCGCGAGCGTCAGCACTTCGTCGAGCGTCCCGTCATCCACGCCGTAGCCCTGCGCGTGGGGCGAGAGTTCGCCCAAGCCGATCAGGCCGCCGTCACGCGCGCGGTGCATTTCCTCCAGCGCGGGCCAGTGCCCCGCGCGCGGTTGCAGTGCGGCAAACGCCAACAACCGATCCGGGTGCGCCTGCACACACTGGGCGTAAAAGCGATTTTGCGCCGCGCAGGTCTCCAGCTTCTCCCAATACCATCCGAGCAACACCGCGCGCCCGACGCCCGCCGCGTCCATTTGCCGCAGCAACTCGTCGAGCGCGGGAAACGTCTGCACCGGCGGGCCGTCGCGACGGGTCCGCGTGCACAGCGCCGCCCAATGCCGCTCCCCCGCCGCCTGCGCCCATCCGGCCGGATCGCGGGAAACCTCCGTCGGGTAGAGATGCACATGCGCGTCGACGATCATCGCCAACTTGTGGCCCGCCCTGCGCCGCGGCACAAGCCGTGCTTCCACGGTAACCCATCCGCCGCCTGTGACCCGCCGCAACCTCCTCCTCCATCTCCTCCTCGCCAGCATCACGCTGCGGGTCGCGGCCGCGCCGGCCGACCTGCTCCTCGTCGCGCCAGACGATACCACGCTCGCGCCCCTGTTGGAAAAACTGGAGGAACCTCGCCGCGAGACGCGCGCGGCGTGGACGTTTTGGAGCGGCCAGCTGCTCGGAAAATCCGTCGTGCTCACCCGCACCGAAGGTGATCCGCTCAACGCCGTGGCCGCCACCACCCTCGCCGTGCGGCGTTATGAACCCAGGCTCATCGTGGTGTTCGGCCTCGGCCGTGCCCACGATCCGGCATTGCGTCCGCACGATGTGGTGGTGAGTGAGTCGTTCGTGGCGTTCGACGGCATCGTATCGCCGGCGGCCGGCATCGGCGACGGTTCCGACGCGCTTAAGTGGAAGAAGCTCCCGCACCCGTTGATGACGCACGGTGAACGCGAGACGCCCACGTCGTCGTTTCCCGCTTCGGCTACCGCACTCGCGGTCGCGAAAAGTCTCTCCCCCGCGCCCGGCCGCATCGTCGTCGGCACACTGGGCTCGGCGAATCAGATCAACCGTGAAGCCGACCGCATCGCGTGGCTCCGCGCCCAGTGGGGCACGACCTGCGAGGACGGCGAGTCGGCCCACGTGGCCGGCGTGGGCCAACTGCTCGGCACACCGGTGATCGGATTCCGCGTCATCGACGGCTCGCCGATTGAGGCGGCCGCGTTCACCCTGAAATTCGTGGAGGCATGGAAATGAAACGCGTGCTCTTGCTCGTTTTCTCGATCGCGTTCGCCGTCGCGACCCCCGCCGCCGAGCCCACCGACATCCTCGTGCAAGGCGCCGAGAAACTGGAAATCGCCGCAATTCTAACCGCTCTCGGCCCGGCCCCGGAAAAAATCACGATCGGTCCGTTCAGTTTCTGGCGCGGCAAGATCGGGGCGCACCGCGTCGTCGTTTCGCTCACCGGTCAGGGGCTGCTCAACTGCACGGTCGCCACCGTGCTGGGCATCGAGGAATTTTCACCGCGCCTGATCGTGAACCAGGGCACGAGCGGCGCCCAGGTGCCTTACCTCGCGCTGCACGACATCATCGTGGGAGAACGCGCGCTCGACTACGGCAATTTCGTCGCACCGCTTCGCGCCGCCGGGGAAGGCAGCAAACCGCTCCTTTGGATGCCCGTGCC
>JBDSGI010000612.1:0-18431 GCA_039919035.1 Opitutaceae bacterium | reverse complement strand
CATCCGCCACACGGTCTGGCGCATCGCCGGCGGTGCGGAATGGGTGCAGGCGTTTGCCGCCGTGCCGGTGACCTACATCGCCGACGGTCACCACCGCGCGGCCAGCGCGGCGCGCGTCGCCCGGCTCCGCCGCGAGCGCAACGCGCAGCACACCGGCGCGGAAGACTACAATTGGTTCCTCTGCGTGCTCTTCCCCGCGAGCGAACTGAAAATCCTGCCCTACAACCGCATGGTCGTGGATCTCCACGGACAGGCGCCGGCTGATTTTCTGTCGAGGGTGAAATCGCTTTTCGGCCTGCAGGAAAACGCCGCGCCGACCCCGGCCGCCGTCGGGCAGGTCAGCATGTATCTCGGCGGGAAATGGTATGGTCTGCGTTGTGTCGCGGACCCCAAGGCCGATCCCGTGTCGCGGCTCGATGTGAGCGTGCTGCAGGACAAGCTGCTCGGACCGGTCCTGGGCATCGAGGATGTGCGCACGAGCAAGCGCATCGATTTCGTGGGCGGCATCCGCGGCACGGGCGAACTCGTGAAGCGCGTGGACGCCGAGGGCGGCGTGGCCTTCTCGATGTATCCCGTCACGCTGGTGCAGCTGATGGACATCGCCGACGCCGGCCAGATCATGCCGCCGAAGAGCACCTGGTTCGAGCCGAAGCTGCGGTCCGGGCTGGCGATTCACACGTTCTGACCCGGCCTAGATTTCGGCTTGTTCGTCGGCGAGGGGCTTGCGCCAAATCCGGCGCGGGGTTTGCTGGCGGGATGCGTATGAAAGGAATGATCCGCGGCCTCGTGCCGCTGCTGCTCGTGCTGGTGGCCGGAACAGCCTTCGCCGCTCAGGCGACGGTCGCGGGTGACGCACCGGTATTTCCCCGGCCGGTGACGGAGTATGGTCCCGTCCAAGCCGAGGGTCTCATGGCAACCCTCCAGCACCGGATGCACGCCGAGCCGTTCAATATCGTGGCCACCGTCATCTTTATGCTGGCCGTGCTGCACACATTCCTCACGGCGAAGATTCGCCATTTGGCGCACGTCGTCGAGGAGCGACATCTCGCCCGCCTGAAAGCTCAACCTGAGCGGACCGATCGCAATGACGACGGCACGCCGGACGAGGTGAGTTTCTGGGGGCAGACCCTGCACTTTCTCGGCGAGGTCGAGGCGGTGTTCGGGATTTGGGCGGTCGTGCTGGGCATCGCCGTCGTGACGACCCAGGGCCTCGACACCGCGATTCACTACATCGCCGACAAGGTGAACTACACCGAACCGATGTTCGTGGTGATTATCATGGCGCTGGCTTCGACGCGCCCGATCCTTCGGCTGGCGGAACGGTGCCTACGCGCGGTCGCGTCGCTGGGCAAGTGCCGGCCGGTCGCGTGGTGGCTGGCGATCCTCACGGTCGCGCCGCTGCTCGGTTCCTTCATCACCGAGCCGGCCGCGATGACGATTGCGGCCTTGTTGCTCGGGAAGCAGTTCTTCGAACTCAAGCCCAGCCTGCGGCTGAAATACGCCACGCTCGGACTGTTGTTCGTTAACGTTTCCATCGGTGGCACTCTGACCCATTTCGCGGCGCCGCCGGTGCTGATGGTCGCGGCGGCGTGGGGCTGGGACATGAAATACATGTTCACCCACTTCGGCTGGCATGCGATCTCCGGCATCGTGATCGCGAACGCGGTGTATCTGATCGCGTTTCGCAAGGAGCTGCTCGCGCTCCAGCCAGCGGTCGATGCGCGTGCCTCGACCGAGGAGCCCGTGCCGTGGTGGGTGACGAGCGTGCACATCGTCTTTTTGGGCTTCACGGTCTGGATGGCGCACCATCCGGTTTTGTTCGTGGGCGGCTTTTTGTTCTACCTCGCCTTCGCGCAGGCAACGGCGCACCACCAAAATCCCGTTGAACTGAAGGCGCCGCTGCTCGTCGGTTTTTTCCTCGCGGGCTTGGTGATCCATGGCGGTTTGCAAGCGTGGTGGATCGAGCCGGTGCTCGGCAGTCTCGGGGAATTTCCGCTCTTTGCCGGCGCGACGATCCTCACCGCTTTCAACGACAACGCGCTGATCACTTACCTCGCGACGCTCGTGCCGGGATTTAGCGAGGAGCTGAAGTTTGCCGTGGTGTCGGGCGCGGTCACCGGCGGCGGCCTCACGGTGATCGCGAATGCGCCGAATCCCGCCGGCCAGTCGATTCTGCAGCGTTATTTTCCCGAAGGCGTATCGCCGCTCGGCCTGCTGGTCGGCGCGTTGGTGCCGACGCTGATCGTGGCGTTTTCGTTTATGGTGTTGTAACGCGGCCCAGTTGGTCAAAGGGGCGAATCACGGCGACGGTTCCGGCTTGAAGGCTCGGCGGTCGACGCGAGAGAAGGCCCAATCCCCCGCCGGGGTGCCCGGATGTGCTTCGGCCGTCAAATGCCGCCCGACTCAAGCCGCGCGGGAAGCAGCCACTGTTTCAAGCTCCACCGTAAAGTGGAAAGTCGAACCTTCGCCGAGTGTGCTTGTGACGCCGATTTGGCCCCGCATCAATTCGATGAGGCGCCGGCTAATCGCGAGCCCGAGTCCGGTGCCCCCGAAACGTCGGGTGGTGGAGGTGTCGGCCTGCGTGAACGGCGTGAAAAGTTTTTGCCGGCCTTCCGCACTGATGCCGATGCCGGTGTCTTGGATCTCGAAGCGCAGGGTCGCGTGGGTCTCGCTCTCCCGCTCCATGCGCAGGCGCACCGCGATGCCGCCTTGTCTCGTGAACTTGATCGCGTTGGACAGCAAGTTCAGGACGACCTGGCGGAGCCGGGTGGGGTCACCCATGAGCTGGGCGGGGATGCGCGCATCGCAGTCGCTCGATATTTTCAGGCCTTTTTCCGCCGCCGCGTGGGCGACAATTTTCATGGCTTCCGCGACGATGTCCCGTGGGTGCAGGGCGGTCGATTCAAGGGTAATTTTGCCGGCCTCAATCTTGGAAAAATCGAGGATGTCGCTCAAGATGCTAAGCAGGGTCTGGCCGCTAAACTTGATGGTTTCGGCGCAGTCGCGCTGGTCGGTGTCGAGCTTGGTGTCGAGCAGCAGTTCGGTCATCCCAATCACGCCGTTGAGCGGCGTGCGGATCTCGTGGCTCATGGTGGCGAGGAAGTCGCTTTTCGCACGGTTGCCCGCCTCGGCGGCCTCCTTGGCTTGGAGTAGATCGCGGTTGCTGGTTTCAAGGGCATGCGTGCGCTCTCGGACCATTTTTTCCAAGGTCTCGGTTTTGGCGCGAGCCTGGAGGCCCAGTTCCCATTTGCGCGTCATGGCGTGCGAAAGCTGCAACACTTCGACGCTGTCGAAGGGTTTTTTGAGAATAACAAGGCTATCACTCTGGCCCACCCGCGCGACAATCTGCTCCCACGAGTAGTCCGAGTAGGCCGTGCAAATGACGATTTGGAGATCGGGGTGGGCCTGCCACAGGTGGACGATGGTCTCGACGCCGTCCCAGCCGGGGGGCATGCGACCGTCGACAAACGCCAGCGCGTAGGGCCGACCCTCGGCGAGCGATTGCTGGACTTTCAACAGGCCTTCCTGGCCTTGATAGGCGGAGTCGACTTCGAACCGCGTGCCTTCAACGACGGCGCGTTCGGTCTCGAAGAGGTCGGCCTCCATGTCGTCCACGAGCGACGGGGATTTCTCGGGGCGCAGGATCTTCAGGAAGTCCGCGTGGATGGCGCGGTTGTCATCAACGATCAAAATGCGGGCGGGGGTTTGCATGGAAGTGAGTTATGCGGCTTGGGTGGCATGGAGGAACGGAGCCCTCGTCGCGCCCGCGGCTTTCGCAGCGAGCGTGGGGAGGAAAAGGGAAAACGTGGCGCCCATCCCCGGGCCTTCGCTGTGGACGGAAAGCGAGCCGCCGAGTTCCTTGGCGGCGTTGGCACAACTATGCAGGCCGAAGCCGTGCCCCGTCTTCTTGGTGGTGAAGCCGTGGTTGAAGATGCGATTGAGGTTCTCCGGGGGAATGCCGATGCCATTGTCGGACACTTCCATGAGCACGCGATGGTCCGCGGCGGCGGTGAGGCGCAGGCTCAGGCGGCGGTCATCGACGCGTGAGTCCAGCGCCTGCTCGGCGTTGCTGATCAGGTTGACCAAAATCTGCAGCACCTTGTGCCGGTCGGCGAGCACAGCGGGAACAGCCGTAAATTCCCGCACGACTTCGACGCGGTGGCGGGCCAGCGCGCCGGAACTCAGGCGCAAGGCATCCTCGACCAAGTCGGCCAGCGCCAGATTTTCCAGCGCGCCCGAGAACTTGGCGTAGCCCTGCTGCATCACGACGATTTGTTTGATGTGCTCGATATTGGCCTGCAGATCCTGCACCTCGCGACTGAGCACGAGTTGCTCGCGCGTGAGCTGGTCGGAGATGGCCTCGATAAACAGCGGGAGTTGCCGGCCCTTGGGGTCGCTGGTGAGAAACGCTCCGATATCGGCCTTGTGCTCTCGCAGGAGCTGCACGGCTTTCGCGAGACTTGAAGTCTTCGAGGCCGTCACTTGTTCGAAAATAAGATTCGCCGACACGTTCACGCTGTTGAGCACGTTGCCGACGTTGTGCAGCACCCCCGTCGCAATCTCCGCCATGCCGGCCTGACGCGAGGTCTCCACCAGCTCGCGGTTCAAGCGTGTCATCTCGGCTTCGGACGCTACTTTCGCGGTGATGTCGGTGAGCGTTCCGGAAAGTCCGCCGAGCACGTGATCGCCATCGATCGTGACCTGCGCCATTAGTTCGATCCACCGGAGTTCGCCGTCGCGCGTAAGGAATCGGAACTTGCCCTGGCAGCCGCGCTCGTGCTGCTCAAAGACCGGCTGCATCAGCTGGCTGAAGGCGCTGCGGTCATCCGGGTGAACAAAGTCCACGCACGGACGCCCGAGACTGTCTTCCAAAATAAAGCCGGTGATGTCCCGCCAGGCCGAGTTGAGAAAGATCCACGCACCGTCGGTATCGGCTTGGAAGACGACTTCCTTCACGCTTTCGACCACCGAGCGATAGCGGGCTTCGCTTTGGCGCAGGTGAGTCTCCGCCCGGCGGCGCTCATGGCTCTCCAGGCCCAGGGTGGCTTGCTGGGTTACAAGCCGCAGAAAATCAATTTCCTCCTCCGTCCAGCTGCGCGCGCTCCCAACGTGCTCACAGAAGATGACCCCCGAGAGGCGACCGTTCTGGCACACCGGCGCGTGGATGACGGATTTGATTCCATAGGGGATGTGGTGACTCGCGGAAAACTCCGCGAGGGCGGGGCTGTTTTGCACATCGTCGATGGCCACCGGGCTTCCGTTCTGGGCGAAGTGGGAAAAATACGGGGGCAGATCGGACTCTCGCAGTTTCGGGGCGCCCGACTCGAAGCCCGCCTGACTGAGCACAAATTGTTCTTCTCGCTTGAGGGCCAGGCTCAGACTTTGCGACTGCCACAGGCTGACTCGTTCAACTCCCAGAAAGCGTGCGACCTCAGGCAACAGGATGCGGACCTGATGATGCCAATCCAACGTGGTGCTTTGGGAGAGTTTGAGGAGGATCGCCTGCCGCCGTGCGAAGCGATCAATTCTCTGGCGTTCGTGTTCCTCCGCCAATTTGCGCTCAGTGATTTCGGTGTGGGAACCAGCGAAACGAATGGCCCTCCCTTGGGCATCGCGCAAAGCCGCGCCGCGCGAAAGTATCCAGCGGTAGAAGCCGTCCTTGTGCCGAAGCCGGAACGTGCGCTCGTAAACGGTCGCCGGATTGGCCAGGTATGCGGCGATTCCGTCTTGGATCGCCGCAGCCTCGTCGGGATGGATGCGCGACGTGAAGGATTCCATTCTGTTGGGCAGCTCGTGGTCCTGAAAGCCGAGCATCTTTTTCCATCGCGGTGAGTAGTAGACGGCGTTGGTGGCCAGATTGCAGTCCCACAGTCCGTCGCTGGAGCCCATGACTGCGACTTCGTAGCGTTGCTTGCTCTCGTGCAGATGAGCTTCGCGGGTTTGGATGTGGTCGAGCATTTGGTTGAACGTCCGCGTGAGCAGGCCGACCTCGTCCCGGCCGGCTTCGGGCACGCGGACCGAATAATCCGAGCGTTCGCTCACGCCGCGCGCCACCTCCGCCAAGGCGGCGATTGGGAGGGTGAGTTGGCGCTGGAGCGGACCGGACAGCAGCAGGATTACGATGCCGGCGCCGATAAAGACCACGAGCAACACGACAGTGTCGAGTGAACCGAAACGGCCGTAGGCTCCGTCATAGCGAGCACGGAGCTCCAGCCGTCCCGGCAGGGTGCCCGCCAAGCCGATGGGCAAGGTCAGCTGCGCAAGACCGTCAACCAGGCTGACACCGCTAGCAGCCTGGACGGGAGGCAAATCTGTGAGGGCAGGCCCGGAGGTGAACTGGCTAAAAAGTTTGCCCGAACCGTCGAAAACCCGGGCGGAGACAATCTGGGGCTTTGCCTTGAGGGCGTTCAGCACGGTGCTGGCCGCCTTGGGATCGGAGAGGGCGAGCGGGCCGGCGCTAGTGTGGGCGATGATGGCGCCGAGCGACTCAATTTCAGCCACAAAGGTGGCCCTCGCCACCGTCGCTTGAACCCAAAGCAGTGCCGCGGTCGCAAACACCAGTGCCGGCATGCAGGTGGCGAGCAAACCGATCAGCAGCTTTCGGCTGAGGGACAGATGGGGGAAAAATTGCATCGGGCTTCCCGGAAAATTGATGGCCGCCAATTTACGACCGCCGTAACAGCGTTTCGAGACGAAGGGCTGGAACCGTCGCCATCCCCTGGCGCCAAGCAGGAAAGCCGACGGCTACGTTTACGCAGGCTGCGCCATTCGGGGCGATGGGGGCATGGGATGGCATACTCGGTATGCATCGGCGCGAACGCTCCTTGGATTAAGCGCATATCGCGTGACCTATTTGGCGGTTGGCGATTCGTTGTGGCGCGCTTGTAAACCAATCCTGAAAGTTCGCCGTCTGGTTCAAGTCCGACCGCCATGGCGTGGGTGAAATTCCAGTGCATGCGCGGCACGTTCTCGGTCGGCGCAGACGCGCGTCGGACAAGATTCGGGCGAACCGATGCCGAATCCAAATCGCCCGCCGCCTACGGAAACAGACCCCGGCTGGCCTTGGCGTCGGCCACGCGCTGGATGCCGAGGGTGAGGGCGGCGAGGCGTCGGCTGAACTTGAACTTCCGCTGCTGCGCGTCCACGGCATCCTTCGCCTTGTCGAGCATCGCGAAAAGTTTTGGCAGCACCTCGTCGCGACCCCAGTAGAAGTTGGAAAGGTTTTGCAGCCACTCGAAATACGAAACGATCACGCCGCCGGAATTGCAGAGCACATCGGGGATGACCTCGATGTCGTCGCGGGCCGCGATGATTTTGTCGGCGGCGTTGGTCGTTGGGCCGTTGGCGCCCTCGGCGAGCAGGCGGCATTTGAGCCGCGCGGCGTTGTCTTCCGTGATGACCCGTTCGAGCGCACAGGGCGCGAGCACGGTGCAATCGAGTTCTAGCAGGGCCTCGTTTGACATCGGTTCGCCGCCGTCGAAATCGTGCAGCGACTTCGTGTAGCGCACGTAGGTGAGCGCCTTGTTTAAATCGATACCGGCGGAATTGTAGATGCCGCCGGTATAGTCGGAGATGGCGATGATCTTCGCGCCATAGCCGGCGAGGGCAAGGGCGGTTTCGCTGCCGACATTGCCGAAGCCCTGCACGGCGACGGTGGCCTGGCTCACGGGAATCTTCATGTCTTCGAGGTAGCGCTTGGTGAGGTAGGCGACGCCGGCACCGGTGGCTTCGCGGCGACCCTGCGAACCGCCGAGCGCGATCGGCTTGCCGGTGACCACGGCGCTGGCGACGTGGCCCACATGATTGGAATACGTGTCCATCATCCAACCCATGATTTTCTCGTTGGTGCCGACATCCGGCGCGGCCACATCGATGTGCGGGCCGACAAAGTTTACCATCTCCTGCATGTAGCGCCGCGACAGGTGTTCGAGTTCGGTTTCGTCGAGTTCGCTGGGATTCACGATCACGCCGCCCTTCGCTCCACCGTAAGGCAGGCCGACGAGCGAGGTTTTCCAACTCATCCACATCGCGAGGGCGGCGACCTCGCCGAGAGTGACGTGCTGATGGAAACGAATGCCGCCCTTCGACGGACCGGTGGAAAGATTATGCTGCACGCGGTAGCCCTCGAAGACCGTCACGCTGCCGTCGCGGCACTTGACCGGGAGCGAAACGGCGAGGCAGCGGCGCGGGTATTTGGTTCGATCACGAATGGTCTCGGGCAGGCTGATCGCGTCCGCCGCCATATCGAACTGGCGGCAGGCCATGCGAAACACTTCGGAGTCGTAGAGGGAGGAGACGATGACTTTGGACATTGCTCGCGGGCGCGGGGGTTACCACCCGACCGGGACCATGGTGGCTTCCAAAAGGTTGGCAAATGGCTTCGCCCCGGCCCACACAAGCGCGGTTGAAATCGGCGGCGGTTGCCCGCCACACTGCCGGCGATGCAGGCGCTGTTGATCAAATTTGCGGGCTGGCTGGGGCAAAAGCTCGTGGCCGCCCTGCTGATCGTGCTGTTGGCGCTGGCGGGATACGGGCTCTGGCTGTTCCTCCAGGACGAAGGCCTGCTGGATACGAAGCGGGTCGAGAAACTCCGGCAAGCAATCACGGAGCGGGACCAACTGCTCACCATCAAGGCCGAGATTGAAAAAAGGGTCGCCGGCGTGCGCACCGCGGTTCGGGTGCAGCAGGAGCGCGCCCAGGAAGCCGAGAAGGTGATTTCCGCGCTGCGGGCGCTGCAGAGCTGGTGGGAGCGATGGTTTGGCAACCGGCAGCAGCAAGCCGCGAACGCGGAGCATCTGCGGCGCATGGAGGCGCTCAAAGTGGAGGCGGAAACGAAGTTGGGGCCGCTGCGACGCTCGCTCACGCAAATCGTGTGGGAGCTGGAGGGCGCGGACCACGCGCTGCGGCTGGCGAACCACGAGGTCGCGCTGTTGGAGGCGACGAAATCGAAGACCCGGCACTACCTGATCGTCGCGTGGGACCAGACGAAGTGGTATCTCGCGCTGGCGCTCGCGAGTTTCTTTTTTGGGCCGACGCTGTGGGCGCTGACACTCTATTACGGAGTCGCTCCCGTGATGGCGCGGGGTCGCGCGATCCGGCTGGGACCGGACCCGGCGGCGCTGCCAGAGGTGGGCGCGAGTCACGTTTCGATCGAGGCGACGCTGCAGCCGCGCGAACTCATGCGGATTCGGGAGAAGTTTTTGCAGGCCTCCGACGAGGGCGTGGAGAAGCGCACACGGTTCGTGCTCGATTGGCGCATTCCGCTGACGAGCGTGGCCTGCGGCTTGATCGAACTGGTCGAATTGAAAAATGCGCGGGAGAGCGGCGTGTATCGCATCACTCTTTCCAACGGCGTGGACCCGCACATCGAACTGGCCGAGGTCACCGTGCCGGCGGGCAGCTCGCTGGTGTTGCGGCCGAGCTTTCTGGCGGGCGTGATTCAGCGTGAGGGCGAGCGGCTCGTCATCCGCCGACACTGGCGGATTTTCCACTGGCAGGCTTGGATTAGTGGGCAGTTTCGCTTCTTTGAATTCGTCGGCCCGTGTCGGCTGATGGTCGCGGGCAGCCGGGGCGTGCGCGCCGAATGTCTCGCGGACCGGGACGGCCAGCCGGCTCCCGCCCGTCGCACCAACCAGGATGCGACGATCGGATTTACGCCCAACCTCGCATACCGGCCCGTGCGCGCGGAGACGTTTTGGAGTTATTATCGCGGCATGAATCCGCTCTTCGACGATCTCTTTTCCGGGCGCGGCCTGTTTGTGCTGCAGGAGACCGCGGGCGAAGGCGCGGCGGCGCGGGCGGCCAATTTTTGGGCGACAGTGTGGAACGGCGTCCTGAAGGTTTTTGGCCTCTGAGGCGAAGCCAGACGCCGGCGAAAAATCACCGCGCCCGCGTCGCCATCGCTCCAGTTAGGGCGATCAAAAATTCGCTGCGCGGCCCAAGGCTGCGGAAGAGTTCGGTTGCGTGGACGGTTTGCTCGTCCGCTAAGCGCCGTGATGTTTCGATCCCGTGCAATTTGACAAAGGTGGTTTTGCCCGCCGTCGCGTCTTTGCCAGCGGTCTTGCCCAGCGTCGCGGTGTCCGCCGTGGCGTCGAGGATGTCGTCGAGGATTTGGAAGGCGAGGCCGAGGCTGCGGCCGGCGCCGCGGAGGGAGGCTAGGGCTGCATCGTCCGCGCCACCGATCAATCCACCCATCACGAGCGCGGCCTCGAGCATGGCAGCGGTTTTGTTGAGATGAATGAACTCCAAATCCTCGGCGGTCGCGTCGGCCTTCTTTTCGGCGAGGAGGTCTTCCATCTGCCCGCCGATCAATCGGCGGCTGCCGGCGGCGGCGGCGAGTTCGCGCACGAGCGCGGTGGCGAGGGTGCCGGGGTAGTTTTCGACGAGAATCGAAAACGCGTGCGTCAGCAGGGCATCGCCGGCGAGGAGCGCGGTCGCCTCGTCGAACTGCTTGTGCGACGTGGGGCGGCCGCGCCGCAGGTCGTCGTTGTCCATGCACGGCAGGTCGTCGTGGATCAGGGAGTAGGTGTGGAGGCACTCGACGGCGACGGCGGCGGGGAGGGCGGCAGAAGGCTTGGCGCCGGATGAAGCGGGGAGCGTTTCGGCAAAAAGTTCGGCGGCAGCGAGCAGCAGCACGGGGCGAAGGCGTTTGCCGCCGGCCTCGAGGCTGTAGCGCATGGCGGTGTGCAGGCGGGTGGGGCGAGTGTCGGCGCGGGGGACAAACCGGTCGAGGCCGTGTTCGAAGTGGGCGACGTGGCGCTTGAGCTCGGCGTTAAGGTCCATCGGTGGCGTGGGAGTAGCGCCGCGTTCATCGCGCTCATCAAAGAAAAAATGTGCGAACTTGCCCGGGACCGAATCCGCTCTCGCCAACCCCCGGGCCGCGACCCATAACCGCGCCGATAAAGCAATGCCGACCTACGAGTATGCCTGCCAGAAATGTGGACACGAATTTGAACAGTTTCAGTCGATGCGCGACGAAACGCTCAAGAAATGCCCGAAGTGCAAAAAAGCCGCGCTGAAGCGCCTCGTGGGCGGCGGGGCCGGTCTAATCTTCAAGGGCACCGGTTTCTACATCACCGATTACAAGAACAAGAGCGCCGATTACAAAAACAAGAGCAGCGGAAAATCCGAAGAATCGAAATCCGACTCCAGCGGCCCAAAAACCTCCGCCGCCCCCGCCGCTAAACCGTCCGCACCTGAAAAGAAGTAACCTGTCCTCCCACCATGCGAAAGAATCCCGCGCCCAACGGTCCGAGTTGGTTCGAAGTCATTTTCGGTGCCGTCCTGAGCGTGGCGCTCGGGGGCGTGCTGGGCCTCCTGCTGCTCGCCTTTGCCCCGGTCACCGTGGTGAAAGCCCTGCCCAGCGAGGAGGAGCGCGATCCGAAGGCCGTTTACTTTGTCGAGGGGTCGCGCGAGAGCAACAAGGCGCGTAACGCGCCCGCGAAGCGGGCCGCTTTTCTGGATGGCCAGTCAGTGACTTTGAGCGAAGACGAACTCAATGTCCTAGCAGGGCCACCGACGCCGTTTCACCGGCCCAAGCCCGCTCCCGCGAAACCCGGTGCGCCGCCCCCGCCGCCGCCGGCGACTCCGGCCAAAGCCGACGAAGACACTCTGACGATGGGAACCGCCAATTTCCGGCTCCAATCGGACAAGATTCAGATCGCCGTGCCCGTGACGGTGAACCTACTGGGGCTGGGTCAGAAAATCGTGGTTCAGTCCGAGGGAGCCTTCGTCAAACACGGCGACCTGTTTGCCTACGATCCCGCCACGCTTTTCATCGGCGCCTGCCCGGTGCATCGCGTGCCGTATCTTTCGAGCTACGCGCGGGAGAAAGTGCTCGCGCAAAAAATCCCCGATCCGCTGGCCGCCTCGTGGGCCAAGCTGGCGAACGTGACCGTGGAGGACAAGACCCTGCGGCTGAAAATGCCGTGATGGGCCGCGGCGCCGCCGCGATCGAATCGAGCGTTTGCCAGCCATGCTTAGCCTGAGAAATCGCTTGGTCTTGCTCTTGTTGAGTGCGGCGACGGCGAGGGCCGCCGAGCCGCTGCCCGTGATGGTGCAAAGCGGCCCGGGCCGCTTTGAGATCGCGGCCATTGATTCAGTTCTCGCTCACACGATCGCGGGGCAGGCGGACGAAGCGTGGCGGATTTTGTCCGGCCCGCTGGGATTGCCGTCGGCGTTTGCCGTTCCGGTTTACTTCAGGGTCGTGCCGGTGCCGGCGGATTTTACCGCGCCCTTTGTCGTGCTGGTTGAAACTGGCGGGTTGGTTTCGGTCCGCCTGCGGGCGGATGCCGCCATGACCTCTAGCATTCGTCATGCGCTCGTGCGGGGTTTGCTCCTGCGCCTCGCCGTAGCCCAACACGGTGCCGGCGAACGGCTGCGGGCGCCGGCCTGGCTGGAGGAGGCGTGCGTCGGCTGGTGGAAGACGCGGAGCGAGGCGGCCCAGCTCGATGCGCTGAAGTATGCGGCAGTGCGGGGCGGCCCACCGTCGCTGGGCGAACTGCTCCAGCGGGAGCGGGGTGCGGCGGCAGGGAAGGAGTTTTCGGCCGCTGCCGTATGTCTGCTGACCTTTCTCCAGACGGAATCCGGGCGAGAACGGGAATGGCCGGCATTCCTCGGTGCGTTACTCGGCGGCGAGGAGCCGGCGATTGCTTTGGGAGACAGCTATCCCGGTCGATTTGCGAGCGCCAGCGAGCGGGAGCTTTGGTGGCATAGCGGCTGGCACCAGGCGGTCCGCGCGCGCACCTTGCCGGCTTTGGAGGCGGCTGATTCGCGAGCCCAACTCGGGGCGCTGTCACGGTTTGTTTTTTCCGGCCCGGACGGGGAAACTGACGTGGTCGTTCCGCTCGAGGATGTTCTGGCCCGCGCCGGCGAACCGATTGTGGCCGCCGACCTCTCCCGGCGCGCCATGGAACTGAGCCGACTCGTCACGTTGCTGCATCCGTTTTATCGCAACGCCGGTCTGGCATTGAGGGATGCTTTGGAAAATCGCACGGGCAAGCCGGCCGCCCGCACCACCGCCAGCATGGCCTTCGCGCGCGATTGGCGCGACGCGCTCGAACTGGAGGCGGCGACCACCGCTGCGCTTGATGGCGTGGAGGCGGGCATAGCGCCGCGCTGAGTTTCGTGGGTGGGTTCTGGCGCTCGCCCGCGAGCGGGCTTGCATTGCGCGGCGTGGGCTCGCGAAACTCCGGCACGTGTCCGCCCACCTCAAAAATATCGGCGTCGTCGCGACCGCGACGATGGCGTCGCGATTCTTGGGGCTCGCGCGCGACATCATGATCGCGGCGGTGTTTGGCGTGGAGGCGTTGGCGTCGTCGTTCGTGACGGCGTTTACGCTGCCGAATCTTTTTCGCCGGCTGCTGGCTGAAGGAGCGCTCACCGCCGCGTTCGTTCCGACCCTGAACGAAGAGCTGCGGTCTGGTCAGCGGACGGCCGCCTTCAAGCTACTCAACACCGTGGCGAGCTGGCTCTTCGTGGTGAGTGGCTCCGTCGTGCTTGGCGCGATTGGCGTGCTGCTGCTGGTGCGAAACCAGATCACGCACCGCGGCGCCTCGCTTGTATCCGCCTCGGCCTTGGACCGCTGGATCGAGGCCGCCGATCTCGCGGTGATTTTGTTTCCCTACCTCGTGTGTGTCTGCCTCGCGGCGGCCTTTGGCTCGGCGTTGCAAATCCTACAGCGTTTTCTGGAGCCGGCGCTGTCGCCCATCTGGCTCAACCTCGCGATGCTGACTTTGCTGGGCGGCGCTGCCTACGGTGGCTGGGCGGTGACGGATGCCGGGCGCATGGATTGGCTGTGCGGCGGCGTGCTCCTCGGCGGCGTCTTGCAGATGACCGTGCCCGCAGTCGCGCTCGTGCGCGAGGGTTGGCGCCCCCGCTTCGACCTCACGGTGAGCGACCCGCTGCGGCAAATCGTGCGACTGATGGGGCCGACGGTCTTCGGCTCCGCGATTTATCTGATCAACATGGCGGTCTCGCGGATTGTGGGGCTCTCGCTCAACGAATCCGCAGTCGCCCTGCTGAGCCTCGCGACGCGCCTGATGGAGCTTCCCATCGGCGTGTTTGCAGTGGCGGTTTCCACGGTGGTTTTTCCACTGATCTCGCGTCACGCCGCGGCCGGTGACTGGAAGAGCCTGGCGAGGGCGTATCGGCAAGGCATGCGGCTGATTCTGGTGATCAATATTCCGGCGGCGGTCGGCTTGGCGGTGCTCGCCACGCCGATTATCCGCGTGCTGTTTCAGCGCGGGGCGTTCGCGGCGGCCGACACCGTGGCGATGCAGCCGGTGCTGATTGTTTCCGCGCTCGGGCTGCCGTTCCTCGCGTTCGTGAACCTCGTGTTGCGGGCATTCTACGCGCAGAAGGACACCGTCACGCCAGTGCGGGCCGCGGCCCTGAGTTTTGTCGTGAACCTCGCCCTCAGTTTCGCGTTGATGGGCTCGCTCGGCACCGTGGGACTGGCGATTGCGGGCAACGCCGCGGTTGTGGTGCAGGCCGTTTATCTTCAGGTGCACTTGGCTCGCAAGCGCGAGGGCCTGGCCTTCCACAACGTCGCCACCGATCTTGTGAAAGTGATTGCGGCGGCAGTGTTGATGGGCGTCTTGGTCGCCGGCGGCTGGGCGTGGTGGCGCCACACTCTGCCCGCGAGCAAGCCCAACGATCTGCTCGCGGTGGTGACGCTGATTTGCGTCGGTGTGGGCGCTTATGCGGGCGTGCTTTGGGTGCTCAAGGTCGAGGGTCGCGATGAACTCGGCGCAATGTTCGCCAAGTTGCGCGGAAAGTTTCGCAGGCCGGCGCTCCCATGAGCGGTTCAGCCAAAGCAAAGTGGGACTGGTTTCTGCCCGCCATAGGCGGAGCGGTGATGCTCGCCGCCGCGTGGCCGGCGCTCGGTGCCACCGGCGGGCCCTTGAAGGCGGAACTCGTCACCAAGTTCGGGGTGATGCTGGTTTTTTTCGTTTACGGACTCACACTGTCGTTCGTTGCGCTGAAGGGCGGGGCGATGAACTGGCGGCTGCACCTCGCCGTGCAGGCCGGGACGTTTCTGCTTTTTCCGCTGCTGGGCTTCGGGCTCGCCCGGCTCGCCGGGCCGTGGATGTCGGCGGATTTGCGCTTCGGATTTCTCTACCTCTGCGCGCTGCCCTCGACGATCTCGTCCTCGGTGGCGTTGACGGCGGTGGCACGCGGCAACGTGCCCGGCGCCGTTTTTAACGCCACGCTCTCAAGCCTGCTCGGTGTGGTGCTCACCCCGTTGTGGCTTTTTCTGCAGGCCGGCGTGACGGACTCGGGCATCGAGTTCGGCGCGTCGGTGCTTGGCATTGCGCGCATGGTGTTGTGGCCAATGGCGCTGGGCCAACTGTGCCGGCCTTTGCTGTCGGCCTGGGCGAACCGACACCGCGCCCGGCTCCAACTCACCGACCGGCTGCTGATCCTGTTTCTCATCTACTCCGCGTTCTGCGATTCGTTTGTGCAGGGAATTTGGAACGGCCACGGCATCGCGCTGCTCCTCAGCGTCACGATCTTGTCCACGCTTTTGTTTGGGGTGGCGCTCGTGGCGATGGCCGCGCTCTCGCGCGCGCTGGGTTTCAACCACGGCGATCGGATGGCGCTGCTATTCTGTGGTTCGAAGAAAAGCCTGGCACAAGGTGTGACGATGGGAAAGGTGCTCCTCGCCGTCCATCCGGCGGCGGGTCTCGTCTTGCTGCCGCTGATGATCTATCATGCGTTGCAGCTGCTCATCGGCGGAATGCTCGCGCCCCGCTGGGCGCACGGCGCGGAAAAGGATCAAGCGTGAGTGCGGGCCAACCTTCACCCGACGAGATCGTGGTGCGCCACAATGCCACGGAGTTCCGCTTCGAGACGATCGTCGACGGTTTTGTGGCTATCGCGGACTACGAACTGGCGGCCGGCACGATGGTGATGACGCACACTTTCGTGCCGCCGGAGCTGCGTGGCCGGGGTATCGCGGAAAAGCTCGTGCGTGCCGCTTTGGATTGGGCCGCGACCGAAGGGTTGCGCGTGGTGCCGGCGTGCTCGTATGTGGCGGCATTCGTGCACCGGCATCCCGAGTATCAGTCATTGCTCCGCTGAGGCCGATGCGGACGCAGGGTCGACCGTGTGTCCTAAATTCGCCAGAATACTGGCGCTCTGGCGCGCCGTGTGTTCAATCGGCCGTGTTCGTTCTCTCAAACCTCAATCCGTCATTATCATGAAACGCAAAGCCTCCGCTGTCTGGCGCGGCGACCTCAAGTCTGGTCGCGGCACGATCTCCACCGAAAGCACCCTATTGAAGGACGCCCAATATGGATTCGGCACCCGGTTCGAAAATGGCCCGGGCACCAACCCCGAGGAACTCATCGGCGCGGCCCACGCCGGCTGTTTCAGCATGGCGCTCTCGGCTGAGTTGGGCAAAGCCGGCTTCACCGCCGAGTCGATCGCGACGACCGCCACGGTCACCCTCGACAACCATCCGCAGACGGGCTGGACCGTCACCAAAATTCATCTCGAATGCACGGCGAAGGTCCCTGGGGTCGATGCCGAAAAATTTGCCGCCGTCGCCGCCGGAGCGAAAACCGGTTGCCCGATCTCACGTCTGCTGAAGACCGCCGAAATCACGCTCGACGCGAAGCTCGCCTAAGTCAGTCGCCGCATGTCGCACCTCTTCGCTCCGCTCTCGATCAAATCGATTACGTTGCGCAATCGGATCGGGGTCTCGCCAATGTGCATGTATTCGTCGGACGATGGCGTGGCGAATGACTGGCATCTGGTGCATCTGGGGGCTCGCGCCGCCGGCGGCGCGGCCCTCGTGATTGCGGAGGCCACGGCGGTTTCGCCCGAGGGTCGCATCACGCCGGGCGATGCCGGTATCTGGGCCGAGAAACACATCGAGCCCATCGCGCGGATCAACCGCTTCGTGAAAGCGCAGGGCGCGGTCCCCGGCATCCAGCTCGCGCATGCGGGCCGCAAGGCGAGTGCGGCGCGACCTTGGGAAGGCGGGGCGCATCTCGCCGACGCGGCGGGTGGCTGGACCCCGGTGGCGCCGAGCGCCGTCGCGTTTGGCGACGGCCTCAACAAGATTCCGCGCGAACTTTCGCTCGACGAAATAGCCCGCGTGCAGGCGGATTTTGTCGCGGCGGCGAAGCGCGCGCTTGCCGCCGGCTGCGAGTGGCTCGAGGTGCATGGCGCGCATGGCTACCTCGGGCACGAGTTTCTCTCGCCGTTTTCGAATCGCCGCGCCGATGGCTACGGCGGCGGGTTTGAAAATCGCATTCGGTTTCTCCTTGAGACGACCCGGGCGGTGCGCGCCGTGTGGCCCGACCCGCTTCCGTTTACAGTGCGACTTTCATGCACGGATTGGGCGGATGGCGGCTGGACAATTGACGAAAGCGTGGAGCTGGCCCGTAGACTCAGGTCCGAGGGCGTCGATCTCATCGATTGCAGTTCGGGCGGCGGCGTGGCGGGCGCGAAGGTTCCAGTCGGGGCCGGCTATCAGGTGCCATTTGCCGAGCGCATTCGCCGGGAGGCGGGGATTGCGACCGCCGCGGTCGGGATGATCACCGATCCGATCCAGGCCGATCAAATCGTGCGCAACGGGCAGGCCGACGTAGTGCTGCTGGCGCGCGAGCTCCTGCGTGATCCCAACTGGCCGCTGCGCGCGGCGCGGGCGCTGCACGCAAAGCCGCCGCCGCTTCCGCCCGCGCAATATGCTCGCGCATGGTGAGGACCTTGCTTTTTAGCCATTCCGCCAATGTGCGCCTCTCCTTCGCCCCAGCAGCTCGTCGACGCGCTCAATTGGCGGTATGCGACGAAGAAATTTGATCCGGCTAAGATAATCCCCGCCGACACTTGGCATGCGCTCGAACAGGCGCTGGTGCTGGCGCCTTCGTCGATCGGGCTGCAGCCGTGGAAGTTTTTTGTGATCACCGATCCCGGCGTGAAAGCTGGGCTGGTGCCGGCGTCATATCGCCAGACCCAGCCGGCAGATTGTTCCCACTTCGTCGTGTTTGCCGTGCGCCGCGACCTCGATGCGGACCACGTTGACCGGCACATTGCCCGGATGGTCGAAGTGCGCGGTGTGGAGCCCGAGTCGCTCGCCAAGTTTCGCGCGATGACGATGGGCAATCTCGAACGGGCGCGAGCCGAGGGGACGCTCGACGCCTGGCAGGAACACCAAGTCTTCATTGCGCTCGGCCAATTTATGGTGGCGGCGGCCATGCTGGGCGTCGACACGTGCCCGATGGAAGGCATCGATCCGGTGCAGTATGACGCCCTGCTCGGGCTCAGCGGGTCGGGCTACACCACGAGCGTCGCTTGTTCCGCGGGTTACCGGATGGCAGATGACAAATATGCGACCCTGAAGAAAGTTCGTTTCCGGCCGGACGATGTGATCGTGCGGATCTAGGCGAAGACTGCGGCGCGTTCGCCGGCGGATAGTTCGC